>NZ_JBFTLH010000007.1:0-273022 GCF_056396345.1 Cupriavidus sp. 05T42 | reverse complement strand
GCCCCGCCCGCCGCGACGCCACCGCAGCAGCCCGCGCCCGGCGCCGGTGCGCCGGTGGCGCTGCTGCCCTATGGCGGCCCGCCCGCCGCGCCCGCGCAGGCCCCGAGCKCCKCGATCCTGGCAGAACTGACGCGCCCGACCATCTTTCCGCTGACTACCGGCGTACCGGCGCAGCCAGCGCGCGGCCATGGCGCCGACGCAGGGAGCCAGGCCGGCCAACCGGGCCAGCCCGCCGGCGCCACGCCCGGCCAGGCCACGCCCTCGACACCGGCCGCCGAACAGCGCCGTGCCGCGCACGCCAATGCGGCGGCGCATGCTTACCAGATCACGGCCGAGGTGTCGCACGAAGGCCACCATATCGCCCAGGCCCAGCGCGCGGCGATCATCGCCAGCTGGAATGCGCCCGACCAGCCCGCCGCCGCGCCGCAGCCAGACGTCGGCCCGCCAGTCCACCCGGCCAGCGAAGGCGTGGTGCGCCACCAGCTCGAGCTGCTCGCCACGCAGCAGTTCCGCTGGACCGTGGAAGCCTGGCCCGGCATGCCGATGGACTGGGAAGTCACGCGCGAGCAGCAAGGTGAGCACTCGCCTACCTCGGCAGATGCCGCGACCTGGAGCACCCGGCTGCGGCTGGATCTGCCCCGGCTCGGGCATGTCGATGCCGTGCTGACTCTCGGCGCGCACGGTCTGGAAGCGCGACTGGTGGCCGATGACCGCGCCACCGCTGGCCGTCTGGCCGAAGCAGGCGCTGACTTCCGCGGCCAGCTCGAAGCCCACGGCATCTCCCTGCTGAACCTCAACGTCAGCGCAGCCACCGAGGTGGAAGCGCGCCTGGACGCCATTCCCGCAGCCCAGTCATGAGCGAGAACGATCCGAACCGCGGCGCCGCCGTCGCGCTCTCCTACCAGTCCGCCGACAAGGCCCCGCGCGTGGTGGCCAAGGGCTACGGCCTGTCCGCCGAAGCCATCATCGCGCGTGCCCGCGAGGCCGGCGTCTACGTGCACGGCTCCCCGGCGCTGGTCAACCTGCTGATGCAGGTGGACCTCGACAGCCAGATTCCCCCGCAGCTCTATGTAGCCGTGGCCGAGTTGCTGGTCTGGCTGCACCGGATGGAGCAGCCGGATGCGGCGGCATCCCTTCCGGCCCTCACCTGACCCCGCCTGACCCTCATCTGACCCGGTCCCCGAGGCGCCGAAAACGGCACCCCCGCTGAAATAGCGCCAATTTCGGCCCGTGTTCCGGCCGATGGCGCGGAACGTCCCTTGTTACTGTGCATGCATCGATCAGCCCGTCTGCTGTCCGGGCTGACACCGCGCCTTTGCAAAGCACAACGCCATGACCAAGAACGTTTCGAGTCCCGCGCAGCGGACGATCCAGCAGGCCTGGACTGCCTACAACGCCAGCAAGTATGCGGAAGCGCTGAAGCTCGCCCGCGCCGCCAAGCGCAGCGCCGGCACGCTCCCCGAACCGTATTACATCGAATCGCTGTGCCTGTCCGGCATGAACCATAGCGAGGAAGCCAAGCGGCTGGCGGAAGCCGGCATGAAGCGCTTCCCGAACCATCCGGGCTTCCTGGGCCTGGTCGGCGCGCTCGACGTGGCACTGGAAAACTACGCCGCCGGCATTCCGCTGCTCCAGCGCAGCCTGGAACTCCAGCCTGGCTCGGCCCATCTGTGGCAGGTGCTCGGCACGGCCATGTTCTATACCGGCGACTATTACGGCGCCCGCCTGGCCGGCGAGAAAGCCGCCGCGCTGCTGCCGAACGACCCGGTGGCGGTGGGCAACTACGCCTCGGCGCTGCGCGAATCGGGCAGCACCATCGAAGCCATTCCGGTGTTCCGCCGCGCCTGCGCGCTGGACCCGCTGCAGCGCGTGAACCGCTCCAACCTGCTGTTCTCGCTGCTCTACGACGAAACCATCGGCGCCKAGGAACTGCGCCGCGAGGCCACCGACTGGGCCCGCACGCTGGCCCGCACGCCCGTCGAAGCCCCGGCCTTGCAGGCCAGCCAGGGCGAGCGGATCCGCATCGGCATCCTGTCGAACGACTTGCGCCGCCATGCCTGCGCCTACTTCCTGATCCCGCTGATCGCCAACCTGGACCGCACGCGCTTCGAGGTGCACCTGTTCTCGCTGTCGAACGTCAACGACAACATCACCAGGAAGATCCGCGTCTACGCGGAAGGCTTCCACGACCTCTACAGGATGTCCGAGGCCGAGGTGGTCAAGGCCGTGCGCGCGCAGCGCTGCGACGTGATGATCGACCTGGGCGGCTACACGGGCGCCTCGCCGCTGACCTACATGGTCCACCGCCTGGCCCCGAAGCAGCTGACGTGGCTGGGCTACCCCGGCACCACCGGCATGGAACAGATCGAGTACCGCGTGACCGACTGGACCGCMGATCCGGAGGGCTTCGACCACAACTACACGGAAACACTGCTCCGTGCGCCGGTGTTCAGCGCCTACCACCCGATCGTCACCAACCCGCTGAAGATCTACGACCCGCAGTTCCGCGTGCAGCCGACCCCGGCGCTGAACAACGGCTACATCACGTTTGGCTCGTGCAACACCATCGCCAAGCTGGGTCCCAAGACCATGCGGCTGTGGAGCGCCGTGCTGGCACGCTGCCCGAACGCCCGCATGCTGGTGGAAGCCACCGGCTGCGACCGCGACAACGTGCGCGAGATGCTCTACGAGCGCATGGTCGCCCATGGCATCGACACCAGCCGTGTGGAGCTGATCAACCGTGACGGCGCCGCGCAGTACGTGACCTACAACCGCATCGACATCGCGCTGGACACCGCGCCCGTCACCGGCGGCACCACCACCTGCGACGCCATCTGGATGGGCGTGCCCGTGGTGACCTTCTCCGGCGACACCTTCCACCAGCGCGTGTCGGCCCCGTTCCTGCACGCCGCCGGCCTGGACGACCTGATCTGCGAGACCGAGGCCCAGTACGTCGACGTGGCCTGTGCCCTGGCTTCGGACGTGCAGCAGCTCAACKAGATCCGCATGTCGATCCGTCCGCGTGCCGAGCAGAGCGAGATGTTCGACGCGCAGCGCTTCGCCGCCTGGTTCGAGGACCAGTTGACCGAGATCTGCAGCGAGACCAAGCCGATTCCCGCCCGCACCGAACCGCGCCGCTCCGGCCTGTTCTTCGCCGGCGCGTGGTATCCCGCCGAGGACCTCGTGATGTCGGTGGCCGCTCACATCCACCTGAAGGAATGGGTGCCGCTGCTCAACGTGCTGGAGAACCTGACGTCCACCTGGTACCGCAACTGGGTGGTGGCCTACGGCCTGGCCGAATTCAAGTACCACAACGGCGAGGCTGACGCGGCCATCGACCTGCTGGTGGAAGCCATCGGCATGCGCCCGTACGCGCTGCCGCTGTACCGCAAGCTGGCGCTCTGGCTCGACGAACTCGGCCTGGACAAGTCCGCGCTCGCCCAGTTGCTGGACGAGCAGTTCGGCCTGGCGCTGGAAGTGCTGGAAGCCTCCCCACCGCCTACCGTGTTCGAGGTGATCGGCATCGAGGTGGCTACGCAGGCCGCCCCCGAAGCCGCCGCCGAGGAGGTGGCAGCATGAAGGCCGTCATCCTGGCCGGGGGCCTGGGCACCCGCATCTCCGAGGAATCGCACCTGCGGCCGAAGCCGATGATCGAGATCGGCGGCAAGCCCATCCTCTGGCACATCATGAAGATGTACTCGGCGCACGGCGTGAACGAGTTCGTGATCTGCCTGGGCTACAAGGGCTACGTCATCAAGGAATACTTCGCCAACTACTTCCTGCACATGTCCGACGTCACGTTCGACATGCGCGAGAACCGCATGGCCGTGCACCACCGCAAGGCCGAGCCGTGGAGCGTGACGCTGGTCGATACCGGCGAGGACTCGATGACCGGCGGCCGCCTGCGCCGCGTGCGCGAGTACCTGACGCCCGGAGAGCCGTTCTGCTTCACCTACGGCGACGGCGTGTCCGACATCGACATCACGGCCGAGATCGCGTTCCACCGCGAGCACGGCCGCCGTGCCACCGTGGCCGCCGTGCAGCCGCCGGGCCGCTACGGCGCGCTCGAGCGCGACAACGACAAGGTGTGCGGCTTCACCGAGAAGCCGCGCGGCGATGGCGCGTGGATCAACGGCGGGTTCTTCATCCTGCACCCGGAAGTGCTCGACCTGATTCCGGACGACACCACGAGCTGGGAAGAAGCGCCGATGCGCCAACTCGCCCGCTCCGGCCAGATGGCCGCGTTCGAACATACCGGTTTCTGGCAGCCGATGGACACGCTGCGCGAGAAGAACCTGCTGGAAGACCTCTGGCAATCCGGCAAGGCGCCCTGGAAGCGCTGGTAATGGTGTCGACTGCTTCCCCGTCGGCGGCGCTTTCCGCCTTCGCAGGCCGGCGCGTCTTCGTGACCGGGCACACCGGTTTCAAGGGCGCCTGGCTGGCGCTGCTGCTCGCGCGGCTGGATGCGCGCGTCAGCGGCTACGCCCTCGCCCCGAACACCACGCCGAGCCTGTTCGACGCCGCGCGCGTGGCGCCGGCGCTMGCGCAGCATACGGTGGGCGATGTCCGCGATGCCGCCGCGCTCACGCGCGCGCTGCACGCGGCCGAACCCGAGATCGTGCTGCACCTGGCGGCGCAGCCGCTCGTGCGCGCGAGCTACCGCGACCCGGCCGAGACGTGGTCCACCAACGTCATGGGCACGGTCAACCTGCTCGACGCGGTGCGCACCTGCCCGTCCGTGCGCGCGGTCATCGTGGTCACCACCGACAAGTGCTACGACAACAAGGAATGGCTCTGGGGCTACCGCGAGACCGATCCGCTCGGCGGCCATGACCCCTATAGCGCGAGCAAGGCCGGCACCGAACTCGTGGCCGCCAGCTATCGCAAGTCGTTCCTGGCCGAGCGTGGCGTGCTGCTCGCCACCGCGCGCGCCGGCAATGTGATCGGCGGCGGCGACTGGTCCGAGGACCGCCTGATTCCCGACGCCGCGCGCGCTGCCGCCCGTAGCGCCACGCTTGAGATCCGCAGCCCACAGGCGACGCGGCCGTGGCAGCACGTGCTGGAAGCGCTGCACGGCTACCTGCTGCTGGGCGCCCGGCTGCTGGCCGGCGACGCCGCGCTGGCCACCGCCTTCAACTTTGGCCCGGAAGCGCGCGACAACCTCCCGGTAGCGCGCGTGCTGGGCGGATTGCAGCAACACTGGCCGGAACTCCAGTGGGCGCATTGCCCGCCACCGGGCGCTGCGCCGCACGAGGCCCGCAACCTGTACCTCGATTCCTCCCAGGCGCACACGCTGCTGGGCTGGCAATCGCGCTGGACGCTGGACGAGGCGCTGGCCGCCACCGCACGCTGGTATCGCACCGTCCAGCACGAGCCGGGCCAGGCCCGCGCCATCACCGAACAACAGATCGAGCAATTCTGCGCATGACCACTGCTGCCACCGCTCCTACCCCCTGCTGCCGCGCCTGCGGCGCACCGCTGACGCAAACCGTCGTGGACCTCGGCCTGTCGCCGGTCTCCAATGCCTTCATCCGGCCGGAGCACATCGCACAGGGCGAGATGTTCTATCCGCTGCACGCCATGGTGTGCCACAAGTGCTGGCTCGTGCAGCTGCGCGACGCCACGCCGGCGGAAACCCATTTCCACGACGACTACGTCTACTTCTCGTCGTTCTCCACCTCGTGGCTCGAACACGCCCGCCGCTACGTGACGGCGATGACCGAGCGCTTCGACCTGACACCGGCGAGCAGCGTGATGGAGCTCGCCAGCAACGACGGCTACCTGCTCCAGTACTTTCACCAGAACGGCGTGCCGTGCCTKGGCATCGAGCCTTCCGCCAATACCGGCGAAGCCGCGCGCGCCAAGGGCATCGACAGCCGCGAGCTGTTCTTCGGCGAGCGCACCGCGCGCGCGCTGCGCGTGGAAGGCTGGGAGGTGGACCTGCTGCTCGGCAACAACGTGCTGGCCCACGTGCCGGACATCAACGACTTCGTGGGCGGCATGCCGATCGTGCTGAAGCCGGAAGGCGTGATCACGCTCGAGTTCCCGCACCTGCTGCGCCTGCTCGAACAGAACCAGTTCGACACGCTGTACCACGAGCACTATTCCTACCTGTCGCTGACGGCGCTGGTGCCGATCCTCGCCCGCGCCGGGCTGCGCGTGTTCGACATCGAGCACCTGCCCACGCACGGCGGCAGCCTGCGCCTGTTTGCCTGCCACCAGGCCTCGCGCCGCGCCACCACGCCGGCCGTGCAGGCCTGCCTGGATGAGGAGGTCGCCGGCGGCCTGACTTCGCCGGACCGCTACGCCCGCTTTGCCGAGCGCGTGCGCCAGGCCAAGCGCGACCTGCTGGCCTTCCTGATCGAGGCGCGCCGCGCCGGCAAGCGCGTGGCCGCCTACGGCGCCGCCGCCAAGGGCAACACACTGCTGAACTACTGCGGCATCGACGCCGACCTGATCGAGTACGTGGTGGACCGCAACCCGGCCAAGCAGAACAAGCTGCTGCCCGGCACGCGCATTCCGGTGCGCTCGCCCGATTCCATCTACGCCAGCCGGCCCGACTACCTGGTGATCCTGCCGTGGAACATCAAGGACGAGGTGATCGAGCAGATGGCCGGCATCCGCGCCTGGGGCGGCCGCTTCGTGGTGCCCATTCCCGATACCGTGGTCCTGCCGTGATCTTCACCCCGACCCGCATCGCCGGCGCCTGGCTGGTGGACCCCGAACCGCTGCCCGACGCGCGAGGCTTTTTCGCGCGCACGGTCTGCGTGGCGGCGTTCGCCGAGCACGGCCTCGACGCGCACTTCGTGCAGCAGAGCGTCTCGCGCAACACGCGCGCCGGCATCCTGCGCGGCATGCACTTCCAGACCGGCGCGCATGCCGAGGACAAGCTCGTGCGCGTGACCACCGGCGCGGTGTACGACGTGATCCTCGACCTGCGCCGCGCGTCCACCACCTACCTGCAATGGCAGGCCGTGGAGCTGTCGGCGGACAACCAGCGGGCGATCTACATCCCGAAGGGCGTCGCACACGGGTTCCAGACCCGCACGGCGCTCTCCGAGGTGTTCTACCAGATGACGGTGCCGTTCGCGCCCGGCAGCAGTGCCGGCGTACGCTGGGACGACCCCGCCATCGGCATTGACTGGCCAGACTGCGCGGACCGCATGGTCTCCGCGAAGGACCTGGCGCTTCCCCTGCTCGCCGGGCTTGGCGAGCATTGACAACCCCTTTTATTCGATCCTGACAATCCAAGCGGAGCCACCCATGACGACTGAACATCTGCAAAAGCTGTCCGACGCCCTGCGCACGGTGGGCGGCAGCGCCGCCGCCCGCGACAAGGTCATCGCCCTGTGCAAGAGCATCGAGCAAGACCTGGACGCCTACGAAGGCAGCGTGCGTGACGACATTACCGGCCCGATCGTCGACGCCATGTACAACGAGCAGTCGCGCCTGCGCAAGACGCTGGCCGACGGCACGGTGTTCGAATTCCTGTACCGCACCAAGATCGCGCGCGACTTCCTGATGAGCACGCCGCCGCAGCCGGACCACGTGTGGGAGCCGCAGACCACCAAGCTGCTGCTGAAGCTGTGCKAGCGCGGCGGCCATGCCGTGGTGGGGGGCGCCTACTTCGGCGACCAGGTGATCCTGATGGCGCGCCGCCTGGCGCAGGCCGGCGGCACCTGCCACGCGTTCGAGCCGAATGCCGACCAGCTCGGCATGCTGCGCAACAACGCCTCGCTGAACCACGTGGAGAACATCCGAAGCTGGCGCCTGGGCCTGTGGTCGGACAGCACCACGCAACTACGCCTGGTGGGCCACGACTCATTCGCCCATGCCGAGCACACCGACGGCCCCGCCGATGACGACAGCTTCTCGACGATCACCATCGACGAATACTGCGCCCAGCAGAACGTGGACAAGCTCGGCCTGATCATGCTCGACATCGAAGGCGCCGAACTGAACGTGTTCAAGGGCGCGGCGAAGCAGCTGGCCCGCCCGGCCGGCGAAGCCCCGAACCTCGTGTTCGAAGTGCACCGCCACTACGTGGACTGGAGCGCCGGCCTGCAGAACGCCGAGATCATCCGCATGCTCACCGGCTTCGGCTACCAGGTCTACGCCGTGCGCGACTTCAACTCGAACGTGAACATGGAAGGCCGCCCCGTGGAGCTGGTGCCGGTGGACCAGGTCTACCTGGAAGGCCCGGCGCACGGCTTCAACATGGTGGCCGTGAAGGACCCGGCGCTGCTGGCGGGCAAGGACTTCGCGGTCGTGCCGGGCGTGAGCCCCAAGCTGCTGTGGCACCGTGACCCGGCGCTCCACCATCCCGTCAACTGATCGACACCGAGGAAAGCAATGCGCTGTACGGTGATCGGCGGGGCCGGCTTTGTCGGCCGCCGCCTGGCGGACACGCTGCGGCGTGCCGGCCATGAGGTCTGGGTGCCCGCGCGCGGCGACCGCGCGCTCTTCACCCGGGACCTGGGCCATGTGTATTACTGCGCCGGCCTGACGGCCGACTTCGCGGCGCGCCCGTTCGACACCGTCACGGCGCACGTCTCGCTGCTGGCCGATGTGCTGCGCGCGAACCGCTTCGCGCATCTGGTCTACCTGTCTTCCACGCGACTCTACGACACCTCGCAGCTGCCCGTGGGCGACGAAGCCGCCGCGCTGACGCTGCAACCTGCCAGCCCGCGCGCGCTGTACGACCTGTCGAAGGGGCTGGGCGAGAACCTTTGCCTGACCGTGGCCGCCGGCCGCGCCGCCGTGGCGCGGCTCTCGTGCGTGTTCGACTGGGCGCCCGAAGCGCCGGGCTTCCTGTCCGAATGGCTGATCCGGGCCGCCACCGAGCGCGCGTTCACGCTCGACAGCGACGCCGGCTTCGTGCGCGACTACATCCACCTGGACGACGTGGTCGGCGCACTGACCGCGATGTCCACGGGCGGCGCGAGCGGCATCTTCAACCTGGCCAGCGGCGCCAATGTGTCCAACGGCGAGTTGGCCGAGGTCTTCAACCGGCTCGGCTGGGACATCGGGCTGACCCGCGCCTCGCCCGTGCAACGGGCCGCCGTGTGCAGCACCGAGGCACTGCGCGGCCTCGGCGTGGCCCCGCGCGACGTACGCGACGTTGTGGCGAGCTATCTGGAGGGGATCAAGCCATGGAACTGATCGGCCATACCCGCGAGTCGCTGGCCGCCTACACCTGCGCCCAGGTGGCCAACCTGGTGCCGGACGGCCGCCACGCGGCGCTGCTGCCCGTGGTGTCCCGGCACATGGACGAGGCCCTGACCCGCGTGGGCCACTGCATCGACGCCGTGCGCATGTGGCGCCCCGGCCAGTTCAACTACCTGCACTCGTCGCAGTACTGCCAGTACCTGTACTACCTCTCGAACACGATCTGGCGCAATGAGCGCCACGGCGAGGCCTGCACCAAGCTGTTCCTGCTCAACAAGGCCCTCAACGCGATCGACCTGTTCTACGAGATCGAGATGCCCGAGGTGTTCTTCATCGGCCACTCCGTCGGCATCGTGCTGGCCAAGGCCACCTACGGCAACTACCTCGTCCTGTACCAGAACTCCACCGTGGGCAAGAACCACGGCGTGGCCCCGGTCATCGGCGACGGCGTGGTCATGTACCCCAACACCGCCATCATCGGCCGCAGCCACGTCCGCAACGGCTCGGTGATCTCGCAGGGCGTCAGCGTGCTGAACCGCGACACCCCGGGCGACTGCCTGGTCTACGCCGGCGACGCCGGCGACCTGATCTGCAAGCCCGCCTACGAGCGGGCGGCGACGGAGTATTTCAGGGTCTGAGGGGGTGACAGACGGCAAAAAGGCCATGTCGCGGCAGCGCAACATGGCCTTTTTGTCGTTCCCGACCCACGCCCCAACCGCTGCACGGGTCGGAGAACTGCCATCAAACCGGCATATTCATCATTTCCTGGTACGCCGCCGCCAGGCGGTTGCGGACCTGGACGGCGGTCTGGAACGACACGTTGGCTTTCTGCATGTCGATCATCACGTCGTTCAGGGCCACGCCGGGCTTGCCCATTTCGAAGGCTTCGGCCTGGCCGTAGGCGCGGTCCTGCACGGCGTTCAGGCGTTGCATGGAGCGTTGCAGTTCGCCCGCGAAGCCTTCGGTGGAGGCCGCCGGGGCCTGGTTGGTGCTGCCGCCGCCAGCCACCTGCGCCAGGCCGCGCAGTTGCTGGAGCATGCCTTCAATCGAGGAGATCGTCATGACGCGTCCGGTTCTGTGAGAGGGGTTTCCGGAGCAACGCGCCTGATACATCACACGCAGTCCGTTTTCAGTGCTCGCACTGTACCCACCCCCGCTCCCGGCCCAAAGGATKAATTCGGCGGGAAAACCTAGCCTATTCAGCCGATTGTCCATCAGCCTTCTGGCCGATCATCGCTACCGTGCCGGATCTGGCGGATCCAAGCGTATCGACGCACCGCCCCGGCCTGTTATMAACCAGCGGGGAGTGCGCGTGTTTTTTCAGCAGCGTAATGTGAGCCAAGCCGAAATGATTAACGGCAGCCAAGGCGAAAGTGGCAAGGGCAGGACTAACCCTGCCGCGCCGGAGTCGCGCGCATGAACGCGGCAGCTACCCTGCCGAACGGCGCGGCACTGGTCGACAAGCTCAAGGCCAATCCGCGCCTGCCCATGATGCTGGGCGGGGCGGCACTGGTCGCGGCCATCGCCGTGGGCGTGATGTGGTCGCGCACGCCGGACTACAAGGTGCTGTACAGCAACCTGTCCGAGCGCGACGGCGGCGCCGTGGTGGCCTCCCTCCAGCAGATGAACGTGCCGTACAAGTTCGCCGAAGGCGGCGGTGCGCTGATGGTGCCGGCTGACAAGGTGCACGAAATGCGCCTCAAGCTGGCCAGCCAGGGCCTGCCGAAGAGCGGCAACACCGGCATGGAGCTGATGGACAACCAGAAGTTCGGCATCAGCCAGTTTGCCGAACAGGTCAACTACCAGCGTGGCCTGGAAGGCGAACTCGCCCGCTCGATCGAGTCGATCGGCGCCGTGCAGTCGGCCCGCGTGCACCTGGCCATCCCCAAGCCCACCCTGTTCGTGCGCGAGCGCCAGAAGCCCACCGCGTCGATCGTGCTGCAGCTCTACCCGGGCCGCGCCGTCGATGAAGGCCAGGTCGCCGCCATCAGCCACCTGGTTTCGTCCAGCGTGCCCGAACTCACGCCGAAGTCGATATCCATCGTCGACCAGCACGGCAACCTGCTCTCCGGCACCAACGACCGCTCGCTGGATGCCAGCCAGCTCAAGTTCGTGCAGCAGGTGGAACAGAACTACGTCAAGCGCGTGGAAGCCATCCTCGCGCCGATCCTCGGCAAGGACAACGTCCACGCCCAGGTCACCGCGGACGTGGACTTCTCGTCCGTCGAGCACACCGACGAAAGCTACAAGCCGAACCAGGACCCGACCAAGGCGGTCATCCGCAGCCAGCAGACCAGCGAGTCGAGCACGCAGGGCGCCACCCCCGTGGGCGGCGTGCCGGGCGCGCTGTCGAACCAGCCGCCGGCCGCCGCCGTGGCCCCGGTGACCACGCCGCAGCCGCCGCGCCAGCCGGGCCAGCCCAATCCGCCGGCCCAGGCCAACGCGAACCAGGCCACGCAGACCGCCGAGAAGACCGGCCCGAGCACCAGCCGCCGCGACGCCACCACCAACTACGAGGTGGACCGCGTGGTGCGTMACGTGCAGCAGGCTCCGGGCGGCGTGAAGCGCCTGTCGGTGGCCGTGGTCGTGAACTACCGCCAGAAGCTCGATGCCAAGGGCAAGCCGGTGACCGAGGCGCTGTCCGCCAAGGAACTGGCCCAGATCGAGAATCTGACCAAGGAAGCGATGGGCTACTCGGCCGACCGCGGCGACTCGCTGAACGTGGTCAACAGCCCGTTCACCGACAACGCGGAGAAGGAACCCGAGCTGCCGCTGTGGAAGCAACCGCAGATGATCGACCTGGCCAAGACCGGCGTCGGCTACCTGCTGCTGGCCATCCTGGCGATGTTCCTGTGGTTCAAGGTGGCGCGTCCGGTGCTGCGCAAGTACACCGCGCCGCCGCTGCCCGCGCCCTCCGAGACGACGGAAGCCAGCGAGGCCGTGCTCCTGCCGCCGGAAGAAGCCCAGAATCCGGAAGTCCTGCGCCTGGCCGCGAAGTACGAAAGCGATCTCGCCCTGGTGCGCGACGCCGCGCAACGCGACCCGCGCCTGGTCGCCAGCGTAATCAAGAATTGGATGGCCCATGACGAACGCCAGTAAGGGAATGCCCGAACAGGGCCTGCAGAAGAGCGCCATCCTGATGATGGCGATTGGCGAGGACGCTGCCGCCGAGGTTTTCAAGCATCTGTCGCCCCGTGAAGTGCAGGGGCTGGGTTCGGCGATGGCCAACCTGTCGTCGGTGACGCGCGAGGAAATGGCCGAGGTGCTGGCCGAGTTCCGCGGCGAGACCGAGCAGTACCTGGCGCTGAACGTGGACTCCAGCTCGTTCATCAAGAGCGTGCTGAACAAGGCGCTGGGCGAGGAACGCGCGCTGTCCGTGATCGAGGACATCCTGGAATCGCGCGATCCGGGCGGCGGCATCGACTCCCTGAACTGGATGGACGCCACCTCGGTGGCCGAGCTGATCAAGGACGAGCACCCGCAGATCATCGCTACCATCCTGATCCACCTGGACCGCCAGAAGTCGTCCGAAGTGCTGGGCTTCTTCACGGACCGCCTGCGCAACGACGTGATCCTGCGGATCGCCACGTTCGGCGGCGTGCAGCCGGGCGCGCTGCAGGAGCTGACCGACGTGCTGACCAAGCTGCTGGCCGGCCAGAGCCTGAAGCGCAGCCGCATGGGCGGCGTCCGCACGGCGGCCGAGATCATCAACCTGATGAGCACGGCCCACGAGGAAGCGGTCATCGACGGCGTGCGMACGCACGACACCGACCTGGCCCAGAAGATCATCGACGAGATGTTCCTGTTCGAGAACCTGCTGGAAGTGGACGACCGCGGCATCCAGCGCGTGCTCAAGGAAGTGGCTACCGAATCGCTCATCGTGGCGCTCAAGGGTGCCCAGCAGGAACTGCGCGACAAGTTCATCCGCAACATGTCCACCCGTGCCGGCGAGATGCTGCGCGAAGACCTGGAAGCGCTGGGACCAGTGCGTGTGTCGCAGGTGGAGGCCGAGCAGAAGGCCATCCTGCAGGTGGTGAGACGCCTGGCGGAATCGGGCGAAATCCAGATTGGCGGAGGCGACGATGCCTACGTTTGAGCGCGGCTTTGCCGCCAGCCGCGGGCCTGCCCGCGGCGACACCGGCACCAGCATCGGCAATGGCAGTGGCGCCGGTGCCAGCGACCCGTTCGACAACTTCAGCGCGTTCGAGCCGCCCAGCCCGGTGCGCGCCCGCTCGCGCGGGGACGCCTGGCAGCGCTGGCAGATGGTGTCGCTGGACCCGCGCGACGCGCTGAAGCGGGCGCTTGAGTCCGTCCAGCTCCCCGCCGAACCGCCGCCCCCGCCGTCCATCGATTTCGAAGCCCTGCATGCGATGCGCGAAGGCGCCCGCAAGGAAGGCTATGCGCAGGGCTACACCCAGGGCCAGACCCAGGGTTATGGCGACGGCCACCGCGAAGGCTATGCGCGCGGTCTGGAATCGGCCCGCAATGAAGCCGCCCGGCTGCAGGAGCTGGCCGGCAACTTCCGCGACGCGCTTGGCCGCGTGGATACCGAGATTGCCGACGCACTGGTCGGCCTGGCCCTCGATGTGGCCCGCCAGCTGGTCCGCAAGACCATGGAGACCGATCCCGCCGCGCTGCTACCCGCCGCGCGCGAACTGCTGGCGGCCGAGCCGCGGCTGTCCGGCTCGCCCTGCCTGCTGCTGAATCCCGAAGACGTGTCGCTGGTGGAAACCCACCTGGCCGGCGAACTGGAAGCCGCCGGCTGGACCGTGCGCGCCGACGCCACCGTGGCGCGCGGCGGCTGCATCGCCAGCGCCGCCAGCGGCGAACTGGACGCCAGCCTGGCCACCCGCTGGAGCCGTGTGATCAAGGCCCTGGGCCGCAACGACCCGTGGGAGCCCCCGCATGCATGACGCCCAGCCCGCCGCGCCGGCCCAGCCGATGCCCCCGTCGGCACCCGCCGATGTCGCTTCTGCCGCGCTGCACACCGCGCGCTGGCGCGACGCGCTGACCGGCGCCTCGGCAGGTATCGCCGAGGTGGACAGCAAGCGCGCCTGCGGCCGCCTGACGCGCGCCGCCGGGCTCGTGCTGGAAGCCGTGGGGCTGCGCATGCCGGTGGGCAGCGACTGCCTGATCGAACTGCCGGGCACGCAGCACGCCCATGGCGGCCCGCGCACGGCCGAGGCCGAAGTGGTCGGCTTTGGCGCCGACCGCCTCTACCTGATGCCGCAATCGGACGTGGCCGGCCTGGTGCCGGGCGCCCGTGTCTATCCGCTCGAACCGTCGCCGCAACCGTCCGGCATGGCTTCGCCGCGCGAACCCGGCTCGAAGCGCCTGCCGGTAGGCCACGGCCTGCTGGGCCGCGTGCTCGACGCCGCCGGTCGTCCGCTCGACGGCCTCGGCCCGATCACCGCCGCCACCGAAGTCCCGCTGGCCGGCCAGCAGATCAACCCGCTGATGCGCGCCCCGATCGAAACCGTGCTGGACACGGGCGTGCGCGCCATCAACGGCATGCTGACCGTGGGACGCGGCCAGCGCATGGGCCTGTTCGCCGGCTCCGGCGTGGGTAAGTCCGTGCTGCTGGGCATGATGGCCCGCTACACCAGCGCCGACGTGATCGTGGTCGGCCTGATCGGCGAACGCGGCCGCGAAGTGAAGGACTTCATCGAGAACATCCTGGGCGAAGAGGGCCGCAAGCGCTCGGTCGTGGTGGCCGCGCCGGCCGATACCTCGCCGCTGCTGCGCATGCAGGGTGCCGCCTACGCCACGCGCCTCGCCGAATATTTCCGCGACCAGGGCCAGCACGTGCTGCTGATCATGGACTCGCTCACCCGTTACGCGATGGCCCAGCGCGAGATCGCGCTGGCCATCGGCGAACCGCCCGCCACCAAGGGCTATCCGCCTTCGGTGTTCGCCAAGCTGCCCACGCTGGTGGAGCGCACCGGCAACGGCCCCGAGGGCGGCGGCTCCATCACCGCCTTCTACACCGTGCTGACCGAGGGCGATGACCAGCAGGACCCCATCGCCGATTCCGCCCGCGCGATTCTGGACGGCCACATCGTGCTGTCGCGGAGCCTGGCCGAGAGCGGCCACTATCCGGCCATCGACGTGGAAGCCTCGATCAGCCGCGCCATGACCGCGCTGATCGAGCCGCCGCAGTTCGCCTCCGTGCGGCGCTTCAAGCAACTGATGTCGCGCTACCAGCGCAACCGTGACCTGATCAGCGTGGGCGCCTACGTGCCCGGCAACGATCCGGAACTGGACCTCGCAATCCGCATGCACCCGCGCATGGAGTCGTTCCTGCAACAGGACATCCACGAGCGCGCGGACTACGAGGGTTCCATCGCCCGCCTGCACGATCTCTTCGAGAGGACGCACCATGGCTAAGCCCACCCCGCTCAACACGCTGGCCGAACTGGCCCAGGACAACACGGACAAGGCCACGCGCGAGCTGGGCCGGCTGCAGGGGCTGCGCACGCAGGCCGAGCAGCAGCTCCTGGCGCTGACCGAATACCGTCACGAGTACCGCACGCGCATGCAGGCCATCGCGGCGGAGGGCATGACCTCGGGGCGCTGGCAGGACTTCTCGCGCTTTCTCGACTCGCTCGACCACGCCATCCGCCAGCAGACCAGCGCGCTGGCCAAGGCCGAGGCCGACCTGCTGGCTGGCCGTGCCAACTGGCAGCAGCAGAAGCGCCGCCAGAACTCGTTCGACACGCTGATCACCCGCGCCGAAGTGCGCGAGCAGCAGGTCTCCGCGCGGCGCGAGCAGCGTTCCACTGACGAATACGCCGCCCGCATGGCCCGCCAGCCGGCCAGCGGCCAGAACTAACCTGCCAACAAGAACATGATCGATATCAGCCAGCTCGTCGGCAACGCCGGCCTGAAGACCCCGACCTCCGGCACGGCCGGCGACGCCCGCGCCAGCGCCGAAGCGAATGCGTTCAAGGACGCGCTGACCCGCGCGCGCGAGAGCGGCCAGCCCGCCGTGCGCGTGCCCGCCAAGCCGTCCGGCAACAAGGCGGACGCCAGGGACACGGCAGCCAAGGACAAGTCGGCCGAACCATCGACGCAGAACAAGGGCGACACCCAGACGGCGCAGGCCAATACGCGCCCGGCCAAGGATGCCGACGGGAAGACCACCGGCAAGGCCGATGCCGCCACGGACACCACGCAGGATGCCGAGAACGGCGAAGACAGCACTGTGGCCTCTGACGCCGCCGCCGCTGCCGCCGCGCTGGCCGCCGCGATGCTGCTGCAACCGCTGCCCCAGCAACCGGCCCCGACCGACAAGACCGCTGCCGACCCCACCGGGCTGAACAGCCTCGCTGGCCTGAATGGTATGAATGGCGTGAACGGTCTCAATGGTCTCAATGGCCCGGCCACGCTGACCGGCCAGGCTGCCGCGCAAGCCGCCGCACAGGCCGCACAGGCCGCACAAGCCGCACAAGCCGCCGCAGCGGCTGGCGATGCCGCCGCCCCGGCCCAGACCGACCCGCTGGCGCAACTGCCGGCCACGGCCACCGCCGACGCCACCGCCAAGGCGTCCACGCCGAGCCCGGCCGACACGCTGGCGACCATCGCCCAGCAGCGCGCCGCGCTCCAGGGCACCGCACCGACCACCGCCGACAAGATCGCCGCCGCCACGCAGCAGGTGCCGGTCGCCGGCGCGCAGGACGCGCACGGCCAGTCGGGCAGCCACACGGGTGGCCAGTCCGGCAGCCAGCAGTCGAGCCTCGGCCAGACGGCCCAGCCGGCACTGCAAGCCGCCCCCGCGCCGAACGCCAACGCCCCGGCCGCCAACCCGTTTGCCGCCGCTGCGGCTGCGGCGCGTACCGGCGAATCGGCCGATACCGGCGCCACGAATGCCAGCAGCGCCGCCACGCTGGCCTCGGCCATCGCCGCGCAGGCTGCCGTGCATGCCACGCCGGCAGCGGCCGCCGCAGCCGCCGCGMGTCCGGCCGTCGCGCCGAACGTCGGCGACAGCCAGTGGGCGCAGGCCCTCGGCCAGCAGATGGTGCGCCTGTCCACGCAAGGCAACCAGACCGCCGAACTCGATCTCAACCCGCCCAACCTCGGCCCGCTGAAGGTGGTGCTGAACGTGGTGAACGATCAGGCGCAGGCGCAGTTCGTGTCGCCGCATCAGGCCGTACGCGCCGCCGTGGAAGCCGCGCTGCCGCACCTGCGGACGTCGATGGCCGAAGCGGGCATCCAGCTCGGCCAGGCATCGGTCGGCTCGGACGGCTTCGCCCAGGCCGGCAACGGCGGCCAGCAGCAACCGCAGCGCCAGTCCAACGGCGGCAGCGCCTTCGCCCAGACCACCGGCTTCGGCAAGGACACGCCACCCGCCGTGGCCGCTACGCCCGCCCCCCGCACCCCGCGCCCGCTGGCGCGCGGCGAAGTCGATACATTCGCCTGATCGGGTACTGCAGACGCCTGCCCTCTCCCCCAGCCCCTCTCCMAGAGGGAGAGGGGAGAACACCGCGGGTTTGCTCCCCTCGCCCGCTTGCGGGAGAGGGGCCGGGGGAGAGGGGCAGCGCCTGCACGCCCGCCGCCGTCCGGAACTTCCCCGCACGCGGGGCGGTCAGTTGTGCGACGATCCTGTCTCTTCCTCGCACCCCGCCCCCGCCATGTCCCTGCTCCGCCAGACCCTGCTTGCCGCTGCGACTGTCGCCGCGTTCTCTGCATTCGCCGCGCCGCTCGCCCACGCCGCCGATGCCGCTGCATCCGCGCCGACTGCCGATAGCGGCCCCGCCTACGGCCCCGAACTCGAAGGCTTCGACTACCCCGCCCCGGTCCAGCGCTACCGCTTCACCTCCCAGGGCGAAGCCATGCAGATGGCCTTTCTCGACATCAAACCCGAGAAGCCCAACGGCCGCGCGGTGGTCCTGCTCCACGGCAAGAACTTCTGCGCCGCCACCTGGCAGGAAACCATCCACCAGCTCAGCGGCGCCGGCTACCGCGTGATCGCGCCGGACCAGATCGGCTTCTGCAAGTCGACCAAGCCGGCGCGCTACCAGTACACCTTCCAGCAACTCGCCCGCAACACGCACGACCTGCTGGCATCCATCGGCGTCAGCAACGTGACGGTCATGGGCCATTCCACGGGCGGCATGCTGGCGATGCGCTACGCGCTGATGTACCCGCGCGAGACGCAGCAGCTCGTGCTGGTCAACCCGATCGGGCTCGAAGACTGGAAAGCCAAGGGCGTGCCGCCGCTCTCCGTGGACCAGTGGTACACGCGCGAACTGGCCACCACGGCCGACCGCATCCGCAACTATGAGAAGGCCACGTACTACGCGGGCCAATGGCGCGCCGACTACGAACCGTGGGTGCAGATGCTCGCCGGCCTCAACCGCGGCCCGGGCAAGCAGACCGTGGCGTGGAATTCGGCCCTGCTGTACGACATGATCTACACCCAGCCCGTGGTCTACGAAATGGGCGCGATCCAGGCCCCGACCCTCCTGCTGATCGGCGACAAGGACACCACCGCCATCGCCAAGGACGCCGCCCCGCCAGAGGTCCAGGCCAAGCTCGGCCGCTACCCCGAACTGGCCAAAATCACTGCCAAGGCCATTCCGAACACCACGCTGGTGGAATTCCCCGAACTCGGCCACGCCCCCCAGATGCAGGACCCGGCGGCGTTCCATAAGGCGTTGCTGGAGGGGATGGCGCGGCCGAGGTAATCCTCGCTCAGAACGGCAGCTCGATGTAGTACTTGCCCAGTTCCGTCAGTTGCCCATCGCCGCCGAGCAGGCTGGTGAAGTGCATGTCGTTGTTCCAGCGGCCGGTGAACCAGGCGTAGCGGAACACGTCGGCGCGTTGTTCGCAGATGGCGACCATTTCCTTCATCTGCTGTTTCTGTTTCTCGAGGGTGTCGATCTGGGCGCCGTCGGCGTTGCTGTGCCAGTTGGCGAACTCGGTCACCCAGAACGGCTTGTTGTACTTCATCAGCCGGTCGAGCTGGCCGCCGAGGCCGTAGTCGTACCAGTGGAAGGCCAGGTAGTCGATGCGCGGGTCGCGGTTGCCGTTGGCGGTGCGATAGGCGGCGTAGAACGCGTCCATCCAGATCACCGGGTCCTGGTAGCCGGGCATGGTGCCCCAGGTGATGGTCGGGCCGACCAGCTTGACGCCGGTATGGGCGGCGATGGCCTCGTAGCGCGGCCAGACGGTGGCCGCCTGCGCCGGGGTCAGGTTGGCCTGATCGGTGAGGTTCGGCTCGTTCATCAGCAGCAGGTACTTCACGCGCGGATTGGCCAGCAGCCAGGCTTCGATGGCGGCGTCGTTGAAGTTGTCGTTCCAGAGCATGGGGATGAAGTCCATGCTGTACTTGGTGGTGGCATCGGCGGGCGCCGTGCCGTTGGGCTTGGCGGCCCAGTTGTACCACCAGGACACCCCCGGCGCGAGCGCCGCGAAGTCCTGCGCGCTGACCAGATCGTAGGCCACCCCGCGCTTGGCGCTCTTGGTCACGCCGGGCGTGCCGGGGTCCCCCGGGGTCACCGGCGGCACTTGCGRCACCTGTGGGTTGGACGGCGTCAGCGGCGCCCCGGCGCCAGGCGAGCCGTTGGTCGCCTCCTCGCCCCCGCCGCCACAGGCGGCCAGTGCCAGCATGCCGGCGATCAGTCCCGCGCCCAGCAAGCGCCGGACAAGTGTCATCCCGCGCCATGGCGCGAATTGCTTGGTTTCCATCGTATTGACCCCTTCTGGTTATTCCCGTGCGCGCTATGTTTTTGTCGATCCGCGCTACCGTCCCTTGACAGGACTCGCGGATGATAACGGAAGCGCACTCGGAATCCGTGCCGGTTTGCCCATTTACAACGCTGGTCGATGCGCGATGGCACCCAGATAGCGTGAACGCGTTGCACGCCCCGCCACCCGGCATCCCGGCGAGCCGCTATCATCGGCATGCCCCGCCTCACCTCATCATGACTTTCGATCTCTTCGACGCCCTGCCCGCCGACCCCGACACCCCGCCCGCCTCCGAGCCGCTTGGCCCGGGCGCCGTGGTGCTGCGTGGTTTTGCGCGGGATGTCGATAGCAGCCTGCTGGCCACCGTCGAGCAGGTCAGCGCACAGGCCCCGTTCCGCCACCTGATCACCCCCGGCGGGCTGCGCATGTCCGTGGCCATGACCAACTGCGGCGAGGCGGGATGGGTCTCGGACCGCACCGGTTACCGCTACGACCCCGTCGACCCCGATTCCGGCGCGCCGTGGCCGCCCATGCCCGAGGTGTTCCGCGCGCTGGCCGAGCGCGCCGCCGCCAGCGCCGGCTATCCGGGCTTCGCGCCCGATGCCTGCCTGATCAACCGCTACCTGCCCGGCACGCGGCTCTCGCTCCATCAGGACCGCGACGAACTGGACCTGCGCGCGCCCATCGTCTCGGTCTCGCTCGGCCTGCCCGCCACCTTCCTCTGGGGCGGCCTGCGCCGCGCCGACAAGCCGGCGCGCATCCGGCTCGCCCATGGCGACGTAGTGGTGTGGGGCGGCCCGTCGCGGCTGGTCTTCCACGGCATTGCGCCGCTGGCCGATGACGATCACGCACTCACCGGGCGCACGCGCATCAACCTGACCTTCCGCAAGACACGCTGAGCGGGAAAACACAAGCGACAAATCCTCGCGCCGGGACAAGTTGCGCATCCAGCACGGGCCTTGCGGCGTGCAGTACGATACGGCACCACGACAAATGGCTGCCGGCGCCAGACGTCAACAATCGCGCGACCGGCCTCCGAGAGACACCCGCGATGCCTGCCGATTCGACCCCCGCCAATCCCGCCGCCAATCCCGCCGCCGATCCCGCCGTCAAACCGGCACCCACCCCCGCCCCGCAATTCACCGGCCGCCCCGCCGACTCCATCCGCGCCGCCCTGCTGATCGCGGCCAGCATCGCCGCGGTCTGGATCGCCGGCCAGGCCGCCGGGGCCCCGCCGGCGCTGATCTGGGCCGGCGCGCTGGTGGTCTCCACCGTGTGCTGCTGGGCCACCGGCGCACTGCCCGAACCGACCGCCACGCTGCTGTTCTTCCTGTGCGCAGTGGTCCTCCACATTGCGCCCGCGCCGGTGGTCTTCTCCGGCTTCACGTCCACAGCCTGGTGGCTGATGTTCGGCGGCGCAGTGACCGGCGTGGCGCTGCGCGGCACGGGGCTGGCGCTGCGGCTGGCGGACATCATCTTCCACAAGCGCGTCAACACCTATCCGCAGGTGATTGCCACGGTGGCCATGAGCGCGGTGGGGCTGGCGTTCCTGATGCCGTCCACCACGGGCCGGGTGCTGCTGTTGATGCCGATCGTGCTGGCGCTGTCGGACCGCCTCGGCTTCCGGCCCGGTTCGAACGGGCGCATCGGCATGGTGCTGACCGTGGCGGCGGCCAGCTACATGCCGCCCACGTCGATCCTGCCGGCCAACATTCCCAACAGCGTGCTGCTCGGCGCGGCCAATTCGCTCTATGGCATCAACCTGAGCTATGGCAGCTACCTGTTGCTGCATTTCCCGGTGCTTGGCGCGCTGAAGACCGTGGTGCTGGTCTGGCTGGTCTGCAAGCTGTTCCCGGAAACGGCGGCGATGACGCCGCAGCCGGCCACCGCGCGCACGGCCATGAGCAAGCCCGAAACGCTGCTCGCGGTGCTGCTGGCGCTGGCCGTGGCCGCGTTCGCCACGGACGCCTGGCACGGTATCTCGCCCGCCTGGATCTCGCTGGCGGCGTGCATCGTCTGCCTGCTGCCCGGCATCGGGCTGGTCTCGCCCAAGGCGCTGACCGAGCAGGTGCATCTGGTGCCACTGCTCTACGTGGCCGGCTTCCTCGGCCTGGGCGCGGTGGTCGAGCACACCGGCCTCGGCACGGCCATCAGCGCAGCGCTGCTGCACTGGCTGCCGCTGGCGCCGGGCCACACCGCCGGCAATGTCGGCGCGCTGGGCGCCATGGGCGCCGTGCTCGGGCTGATGTCGACGCTGCCCGCGCTCCCCGCCGTGATGACGCCGCTGGCGCGCGACCTGGCCACCGCCACCGGCCTGCCGCTGGAAACGGTGCTGATGTTGCAGGTACCGGTGTTCTCGACGGTGTTCTTCCCCTACCAGTCGCCGCCCATCGTCATCGCCATGCAGCTGGGCGGCGTGGGCCTGCGGCACGGCACGCGGCTGTGCCTGGCGCTGGCGGCCATCACGGTGGTGGTGCTGCTGCCGCTGGATTACCTCTGGTGGCGCGTGCTGGGCTACCTGCCGTAACCAAACCCCCTGTGGGATTCGGCTGACATCGCGGCGCGCCGTTTGCCGGCAGGCGCCGCGCGGCGCCGTGCGTACCCTCCAAAGTGACAGATTCCGATGCTGGCACGAGGATGGAGGCACCATGGGCGACTTTCCGGACGATCACGGCGCGCACGCCCACCTCGGGGCCCTGATCTCCGAGTTCGTCCGGGGCGGCAACATCCCCCTCCCCGGCCATGGCCAGACGCTGGCGCGCTGGCAACTGTTCGCCACCATCGCCGCCAGGCGGGGCGCGGTAGCCATCAAGCTGTTCGAGGCCCATGCCGATGCGCTGGCCATCCTCGCCGAAGTCGCCGGCGCCACGCCGGCTCCCGACTCAAGCTGGGCGATCTGGGCGGCGGAACCGCCCGATGCACGCCTGCGCGTGCAGACCGATGATTCGCCCAGCATCCCGCACATTGCCGGCCTGACCGGCAACGACAGCGGCACCGACAGCTTCACCCCCGCCCGCCTCACCGGCCGCAAGGCCTGGTGTTCAGGCGCCTGGGAGGTCTCGCACGCGCTCGTCACCTGCTGGCTGGATCAGGCGGAGCCCGGTCCGCAGCGGCTGGCCATCGTCGACATGGCCGGACCCGGCGTCACCGTCACGCGCGAGGGCTGGCACGCCGTGGGCATGGCCGCCACCGATAGCGGCGATGTCCTGTTCGACGATTGCCCCGCGCTGCTGCTCACCGCGCCCGATGCCTACCTGCGCCGCCCCGGCTTCTGGCACGGCGGGGCCGGCATCGCGGCCTGCTGGCATGGTGCGGCGCTGCCGCTCGCCCACGCCGTGCGCGCGGCGCTGAAGAAGCGGGACGATCCCCACGCTGCCGCCCACCTCGCCGCCATCGACGGCGACCTGCACGCCAGCGCCGCGCTGCTGCGCGAGACCGCGCAATGGATCGACGCCCATCCCACCGAAGACGCCTTCGTGCCGGCCATGCGCGCCCGCACCGTGATCGAGGCCGCCGTGCTGCGCGTGATCCAGCATGCCGGCAACACGCTCGGCGCCGGCCCGCTGTGCCGCAACCCGGCACTGGCCGCGCTGTACGCCGACCTGCCCGTGCTGCTGCGCCAGAGCCATGCCGAACGCGACCTCGCCGCGCTGGGCCAGCGGCTGGCGCAGGACGATAGCGATATGGGGGCGCTATGACCGCAACCGCCACGGATTTCCACGCCATGTTCGACAACCCCGACCCGTGGGGCTTCGAGTCGCTCTGGTACGAGGCCCGCAAGCGCGACGTGGTGCTCGCCGCGCTGCCTGACGCGCGCTACGGCGCGGCGTTCGAGGCCGGCTGCGCCACCGGCATGCTGACCGATCGCCTCGCCACGCGCTGCGACCACCTGCTGGCCGTCGATCTCGTGCCCCGCGCCGTGGCCTGCGCGCAGGAGCGCGTGGCGCGGCACAGGCACGTGAAGGTGGCCACCGCCAACCTGCCTGCGGAATGGCCGAACGGCCCCGAGGCCGCCTTCGACCTGATCGTGCTCAGCGAGATCGGCTACTTCTTCGCCCCGGATACCTGGCTTGAGACCGCGCAACGCGCGGCCGGCGCGCTGACCGATGCGGGCGTGATCCTGGCGTGCCACTGGCTGCGGCCGTTCGCCGAGCGCACCCAGCCCACGCGGCACGTGCACGCTGCCATCGCGCGGCAGCCGGGGCTGCATCGCCATGTGCGGCATCTGGAGCCGGATTTCCTGCTCGAAGTCTGGTCGCGCGACGCGCGGCCACTCCGCCAGCGGGAGGCGCCATGATCGGCGTGGTCGTGCCTGTTCACAACGAGGAAGACCATCTGGAGGCGTGCCTGCGGGCGCTGACCATGGCMGCCACCCATCCGGCGCTCGGCGGCGAGGCGGTGCGCGTGGTGATTGTGCTCGATGCCTGCGACGACGGCTCGGCCGCCATCGCCCAATGCCACGCGCCGGAGCGCATCACCTGCCTGACGATTGCCGCGCGCAACGTGGGCGAGGCCCGTCGTGCCGGCGCCCAGCACCTGCTGGCCCAGCAGGCGCGCTGGCTGGCCTTTACCGATGCCGACAGCCGCGTAGCGCCGGACTGGCTGGTGGCGCAGCTTGCGCTACGCGCCGATGCGGTCTGCGGACTGGTGACGGTGGAGGACTGGAGCCCCCAGCCGCCGCACGTGGCCGTGCGGTTTGCCGCGCGCTACCGGCGCGAGGAGGGGCACCGGCATGTCCACGGCGCCAACCTCGGGGTCTGCTCACATGCCTACCGGCGCGCGGGCGGCTTCCTGCCGCACCCGGTCAGCGAGGACGTGGCGTTGATCGAGGCGCTGCAGGCCATCAACGCGCATATCGCCTGGAGCACGCTGCCGCAGGTGACCACCAGCGCGCGCGCCCGTGGCCGGCTGGCCGGCGGCTTTGCCGATCATCTTGCGACGCTTGCCGCGCTGCGCGAGGGCGAAACGCTGTTGCCCTGAGCCGGGCGGATTGATCCGGGCCTTACCACTCGAACTTCTGAATTTCCGCTTCCCCGATCGCGCGGTCCTGCACGACGAGATCGAGGTCATAGGCCCCGAGCAGCGCCAGCAGTTGCCCCGCGCTGATGGTCTCGGGGTTCAGCTCCATATGCGAAATCCGGCTTTGACTGATGTCGAGCCGGGCAGCCGCTTCCGCCTGGGTCAGGCCGGCGACCTTGCGTGCGCCTTGCAGCACTTGTCCAAGCTGATCTGGGTTGGAAATCATGACTCTCAGCATCGCGGTCATCCAGGAAAAGTTAAAAATCTATCAATTCTGACCAATGATTGACAAAACCTCCTAGCGCAACATCATGCGGCTACGCATGCCATAGGTAAGTACCCGCTTCGCGGTTTGTAATGTTGTCAAAATAAAACGCTCGCCCGAGCAGCGCGCCGTGGCAATCCCTACAAACGGAGGGAGGCGGCCCCCTCCGGACGGGCGCCGGCGGCGTGGAACGAAGCTTGCGGCGGTCAGGGAATTCCTATTCGATAACGGAGACACCCCCATGGACCCGATCGAGACCCCCATCGACCGCCTGGACGATCCCGAGCGCGCCCCGGTCACCGGCACGCGCCGGCTGGCCGTGGTCACCGGTGCCTCTACGGGCATTGGCTATCACCTCGCGCAGTGCTGCGCGGACCACGGCATGGACCTGATCATCGCGGCGGACGAGCCGCAGATCGAAGCGGCGGCGCAGACACTGCGCACCGAAGGCACCACCATCGAGGCCATCCAGGCCGATCTCTCCACCCCGGCCGGCGTGGACAAGCTGCTGGCCGCCACGCGCGGGCGGCAGGTGGACGTGCTGTGCGCCAACGCCGGGCGCGGCCTGGGCCGCGCCTTCCTGGACCAGGCATTTGCCGATATCGAGCATGTGGTGGAAACCAACGTCACCGGCACGCTCTACCTGCTCCATCACATCGGCCAGACCATGCGCGAGCGCGCCGAGGGCCGGATCCTGATCACCGGGTCCATCGCCGGCTTCATGCCGGGCACCTATCAGGCGGTCTACAACGCCACCAAGGCCTTCCTGGACTCGTTTTCGTTCGCCTTGCGCCACGAACTGCGCGATACCCGCGTCACGGTGACCTGCCTGATGCCGGGGGCCACGGAGACCGAGTTCTTCGACCGCGCCGACATGCTCGACACGCGCATCGCCCAGGAGAAGAAGGCCGATCCGGCCGAGGTGGCGCGCATCGGCTTCGAGGCCATGATGCGGGGCGAGGGCGACGTGATTACCGGCTGGCAGAACAAGCTGCGCGCGGCCATCGCCATGGTCACGCCGTCCGATGTGCTGGCGGAACAGCACCGCAAGATGGCCGAACCGATGAGCGGCGACGCGGTGCCGAGCGTGGAGAACGAGCCGCGCGCCGTGGAAGAGAAGTAAGAAGGGGAATCAGCGCCGCCGCGCGGCAATGACCAGCGCGATCCCGCCGAGGATGGCCACCGCGCTGACGGCCAGCCGCGCGGTCATCGGCTCGCCCAGCCAGGCGATGCCGCCCAGCGCGGCCAGCACCGGCACGCTCAGTTGCACCGTGGCCGCCGTGGTGGACGCCAGCCCGCGCAGCGCGGCGTACCAGATCACATAGCCGATGCCGGACGTCACGGCGCCCGAGGCCACCGCCAGCACCACCCCGCGCCAGTCGACCGAAAGCTGGGCGACCGCCCCCACGCTCACCACGCTCACCACGCTCACCGCCAAGGCTATCGGCACCCCGCGCACGAAGTTGCCGGCGGTGGCGGCCAGCGCGTCCGGCGCGCCCCGGCCCCGCAGCGAATAGACGCCCCAGCCGATGCCGGCGACGGCCATCAGCAGCGTCGCCCCGGGCGGCGGGGCCTGCAAACCCGGCAGCACCAGCCAGACCAGCCCCGCCAGCGCCAGCGCAATGCCGAGCCACTGCACCGCGCGCAGGCGGTCGCCGCGCCGCAGGCCATCGCCGATCATGGTCGCCTGCACGCTGGCGAACAGCACCAGCGCCCCGGTGCCGGCGGCCAGCCGCAGGTAGGCGAACGAAAAGCCGCACGCGTAGACCAGTAGCGCCGCCGCGCCAATCCAGTCGCCCCCCATGCGCGCCCTGCCCCGCGCCCGCAGGTGCAGGATCGCCCCCAGCACAAGGGCGGCCGAAGCCACCCGCACCAGCGTGAACGTGGCCGCGTCGATGCCGGTGCCCTTCAGCGCCGCCCGCGCCAGCAGCGAATTGGCCGCGAAGGCGACCATCGCCAGCGCGGTCAGGGCGGCCGTGGTGGCTGCCGTGGCGGGGGGTGCCGGGAGGGTGGACGGCGGGGTGGACGGCGGGGTGGACGGCGGGCGGGACATCATCGATTTGTCATTTGGGGGAAGGGGGCCGATGAACCATACTGGGCCATGATGCGCCCATGCAGGCGCCCCCCACCAGCCCGATCCAGGAGACCAACATGCTCAGGGACAGCCATGCTTTCAGCGGATTTTCGGTCAACGACCTCGCCATGGCCAAGGACTTCTACGCCAACACGCTCGGCCTCGTGGTCACGGAGGAGCACGGCATGCTCGCGCTCAACCTGGCCGGCGGCAACCACGTGCTGCTCTACCCCAAACCCAACCACGCGCCGGCCACGTTCACGGTGCTGAACTTCCCGGTCGCCAGCGTCGACAAGGCCGTGGACGACCTCTCGCACCACGGCGTGCGCTTTGAAATGTATGACGAACCCGACCTGAAGACCGACGCGCGCGGCATCTGCCGGGGCGAAGGCGGCCCCGTCATCGCGTGGTTCAAGGACCCGGCCGGCAACATCCTCTCGATCCTCGAGGCAGAGTAGCCGGCGCCGCCACAGGTCTCCGGCGTTGCGGGTCGGTGTGCGTGCCAATACACTAGTGCCTCCAACCCACACCCCAACGGCGTGCTGCCTGGCAGGCGCCGTGACGACAGCAACGGTGGAGACACATGACGGTTCGAAGAAAGACGCCCGACGCGCTGCGCAGCGCGCGCTGGTTTGCCCCCGATGACCTGCGCTCCTCGGGCCATCGCTCGCGCATCATGCAGATGGGCTACGCGCCCGACGAGTGGATGGGCAAGCCGCTCATCGCCATCCTGAACACCTGGTCGGACATCAACCCCTGCCACGCCCACTTCCGCCAGCGCGTGGAAGACGTCAAGCGCGGCATCCTGCAGGCCGGCGGCTTCCCGGTGGAGCTGCCCGCCATCTCGCTCTCGGAAAGCTCGGTCAAGCCGACCACCATGCTCTACCGCAACCTGCTCGCCATCGAGGCAGAGGAGTTGATCCGCTCGCATCCGGTGGATGGCGCGGTGCTGATGGGCGGCTGCGACAAGACCACGCCGGGCCTGCTGCTGGGCGCCACCAGCGCCGGCGTGCCCGCCATCTACGTGCCGGCCGGGCCGATGCTGCGCGGCAACTACAAGGGCAACGTGCTCGGCTCCGGCTCGGACGCCTGGAAATACTGGGACGAGCGCCGCGCCGGCAACCTGAGCCAGGCCGAGTGGATCGGCATCGAGGGCGGCATCGCGCGCAGCCACGGCACCTGCATGACGATGGGCACCGCCAGCACCATGACCGCCATCGCCGAGACGCTGGGCATGAGCCTGCCCGGCGCGTCGTCGATTCCGGCGGCAGACGCCAACCATATCCGCATGGCCTCCGAGTCGGGCCGGCGCATCGTCGACATGGTCTGGGAAGACCTCACGCCGGCGCGCATCCAGACCCGGGCGGCGTACCTGAACGCCATCGTGGTGGMCATGGCCATGGGCTGCTCCACCAACGCCATCATCCACGTGATTGCCATGGCGCGCCGCGCCGGGCATGACATCGGGCTGGACGACTTCGACGCCGCCAGCCGGCACGTGCCAGTTATMGCCAACATCCGGCCCAGCGGCGACAAGTACCTGATGGAAGACTTCTACTACGCGGGCGGGCTGCCGGCGCTGATGAGCCGCATCCGGGACAAGCTCGACCTGACCGCGCTGACCGTGACCGGCCGTACGCTGGGCGAGAACATCGCCGGGGCCGAAGTCCACAATGACGATGTGATCCGTACGACGGAGAACGCGCTGTACCGGGAAGGCGCGCTGGCCGTGCTGCGCGGCAATATCGCGCCGGACGGCTGCGTGATCAAGCCGAGCGCCTGCGACCCGCGCTACTTCCGCCATACCGGGCCGGCGCTGGTGTTCGACGATTACCCGTCGATGAAGGCTGCCGTGGAGGACGAGAGCCTCGACGTKACCGCCGACCACATCCTGATCCTGCGCAACGCCGGCCCGCAGGGCGGCCCCGGCATGCCGGAATGGGGCATGCTGCCGATCCCGAAGAAGCTGGTGAAGCAGGGTGTGCGCGACATGCTGCGCATGTCCGACGCGCGCATGAGCGGCACCAGCTATGGCGCCTGCATCCTCCATGTGTCGCCCGAGGCGTACATCGGCGGGCCCTTCGCGCTGGTGCGCACCGGCGACCTGATCTCGGTGGACATCGACCAGCGCAGCATCCACCTGGAGGTATCCGACGACGAACTGGCGCGCCGCCGCGCCGCCTGGACCCCGCCGCCGCCCCGCTATGCGCGCGGCTACGGCTTCATGTTCTCGCAGCACATCCGCCAGGCCAACGACGGCTGCGACTTCGACTTCCTGCAGACCGACTTCGGCGACCCCGTGGGTGAGCCGAGCATCTACTGACCGCAAGCCTTCCGCAAGCATCCTCCCCGATAATCACGGGCGCGCCGCCCCCGGCCGCGCCCCGCCCTTCTTCCCAGATCTCTCCCAGACAGGACCAATTCCGCATGAAACCCCGCCTCCTGCAGCACGGCCGCCTGCCCGAACACACCGAAGCCCGCCTGGCCGAATCTTTCGACGTGCACCCGCTCTGGGCCGAGACCGACCTCGCCGGCTACCTGGCCGCCCACGGCGCCGAGTTCGTGGCGATGACCACCCGGGCCGCCACCGGCGTGGACGGCAAGATGCTGGCCGCGCTGCCGAACCTGCGCGTGATTTCCAGCTTCGGTGTGGGGCTCGACAAGCTCGACCTGGACACCGCCCGCGCGCGCGGCATCGCGGTGGGCTACACGCCGGACGTGCTCAATGACTGCGTGGCCGACACGGCGTTCGCCCTGCTGATGGACGCGGCGCGCCAGGTCAGCGCGGCAGACCGCTACGTGCGGCGCGGCGAGTGGCCCAAGGCCCCGTACCCGCTGACCACGCGCGTCAGCGGCAAGCGGCTGGGCATCGTCGGCATGGGGCGTATCGGGCGCGTGATCGCGCAGCGCTCGTCGGGCTTCGACATGGAAGTGCGCTACTTCGGMCGCAAGCCGCAGGACGGCGTGGCCTATGGCTTCGAGCCGTCCGTGGAGGCGCTGGCGCGCTGGGCGGACTTCCTGGTCGTGGCCACCTCGGGCGGGCCCGAGACGCGCCACCTGATCTCCGCCGGCGTGCTGGAAGCGCTCGGGCCGCAGGGCTACCTGATCAATATCGCGCGCGGCACCGTGGTGGACGAGGCCGCGCTGGTCGACGCCCTGACCCACAAGCGCATCGCCGGCGCCGGGCTGGACGTCTACGAGAACGAACCGCACGTGCCCGAGGCGCTGTTCGGCCTGGACAACGTGGTCCTGCTGCCCCACGTGGCCAGCGGCACGCACGAGACGCGCGCAGCCATGGCCGGCCTCGTGTTCGAGAACCTGGAGAGCTTCTTCGCCTCCGGCGCGGTGGTGAAATCGGCGCTCTGATCCGCCGATCGCCCCCTTGGTCGCCCCGTTACCACGTGTAGCCGGGGCGACACAGACGCGAAACACTGGCGGGGCACCCCCGGGACTACACTGAGCATTCCAGCTTTTTACGGAGCGTGCGATGCCCGACTCTCCTGCCTCGCCACCATCGACAGCATCGATCCCCCGCCGGCGCCACCTGCTGGCGCTGGGCCTGGGCAGCGCCGGCCTGACCGCGCTGGCCCGCGTGGCACCCGCCGCCGAACCCCGGCCGGCCACCGCCGCCACGCTCCCCCTGACCGCCCAGACCACCGAGGGCCCGTATTACTTCGATGCGGGCAAGATCCGGCAGGACATCACCGAAGGCCAGCCCGGCGTGCCGCTCGAGGTGCGCTTCACCGTGGTGGACGTGCAGGGCCGCCCGCTCGCCGGCCAGCGCGTGGATCTCTGGCACTGCAACGCCGCCGGCGTGTACTCGGGCTATGACGGCCAGCGCGACGACAAGGGCCAGCGCATTGCCACGCGCGGCCAGACCTTCCTGCGCGGCAGCCAGCCAGTGGGCGCCGATGGCGTGGCGATGTTCCGCACGATCTATCCCGGCTGGTACGCCGGGCGCGCCACCCATCTGCATATGAAGGTGCTCGACCCGGCCGGCCGGGCGCACCTGACCACGCAGTGCTTCCTGCCCGATGCGCTCAACGAGTATCTGTATAGCCAGCTCCCTGCCTACCGGCGCCGGCAGGTGCGCGGCACGCTGAACAGCAACGACGGCATCGCGCTGATGGCCGGCGAGACCGTGCTCGGCGCCGTGCGCGAGGCGCACGACCGCTACGTGGCCACGCTGACGCTGGTGGTGGACCCCGCCGGCACCGCCCCGCGCGAGGGGTTTTCCGATCATCCGCCACCGGACCGTCCGCCGCTGTCCCGCGATGGCCGCCGCCCGCCCCCTCCCCCCGGCCAGGGCGAGCAGGCCGCCCCCGAGGCAGGCAGCGCCCGCGCCGCCGCGCTCATCCCCGGCGTGCGGCTGTAGGCCCCCTGGCCTCCGGCCGCCATCCACCATCCGGCCAAGGTCTCCATCAATGCCCGCCATGGAAAAAATGCAAAATCCACGGCAATGACCAGACATGACCCGTAATTGTTAGTTATGCTCCCCAGGGGCGGGCCGATGGCCTGCCGATCAACCGGGCGTTGGCGATCCGGTACATCATGGGGAGCGGCGCATCCTTGGGAGCGCCGCGTTCGGCGCGGTTCTCCAGGAGGGGATGTTCTCCGATGCAGCGCAGCTGGTTTCTCGCGTTGACGATTGCCCTGGCGACCCTGGCTACGCTGTTCCCGGTGGGAATCGGCGTGTTCATGGCGCAGCTGGAGGCCAATCGGCGCGAAGCCGACCAACTCGCGGTGTTCGCCGACGCGGCGCTGCGGCGCGGCGAAGCGGTCATGAGCCAGGCCATCAGCGCCATCCAGGACATGGAGCAGCTCCGCGACGAGCCCTGCTCCCCGTCGAATCTCGTCGAACTCCGGCGCATCACCTACAGCTATCGCTTCCTCCAGGACGCCGGCGTCTATGGCCGCGGCCGCCGCCTGTGCTCGGCGCTGCTGGGCCCGGTGCAGGCGCGCACCCTGCCGCTGCCGCCGCCCGACTGGCGCACGCCCGATGGCTACGACTTCTGGTTCGACCTCGCCAACCCGTTCAGCGCGCCGCGTCGGACCATCCTGATGGGCCGCAACGGCAACCATGTGTCGATCGATCCGCAGGTTTTCGTCGATGTGGTGGACCGCGACACGCGCATGCTCGCCGTGGTGCATACCGATGCCGGCCGCATCTTCGCCACCACGCAGGGCGCCAACCTCGCCCGGCTGCAGCGCGCCTACGCCGACCATGCCTACGGCACCGGCGGCGCCGCCGAGCATGAGGACGACGCCGCCGTAGTGCTGCGCAAGTCACGCACGATGCCGTTCGCGGTGGTGGTGCTGGCCCCGCGCGCGGCACTGCTGACCAACTGGAAGGCGCTGCTGGTGGGCGGGCTGATCGTCGGGCTGGCCGCCGGGGTGCCATTCGGCATCCTGGTCTGGCGGCGCGCCACGCGGCGCTTCAGCCTGGAGGGCGAGTTGCGCGGCGCGGTGCGGCGCCACGAGATGGCGGTGCACTACCAGCCCATCGTCGCGCTCTCGGACAACCACTGCGTGGGCGTGGAGGCGCTCGTGCGCTGGCGCCGTAACGGCCGGCTGGTGCGTCCCAACCTGTTTATCCCGATGGCCGAGAACGCCGGGCTGATCCAGCAGATCACCGATCAGGTGCTGGACATCGTGCTGACCGAGCTGGGCACGCTGCTGCGGCGGCATCCGTCGTTCTATGTCTCGATCAACGTGGGCGCGGAGGACCTGAAGAGCCGGCGCTTCCTGAGCGTGCTCGACGCGCGGCTGCGGGACACCGGCATCGCGCCGGCGCAGATCCGCATCGAGGCCACCGAGCGCGGCTTCCTGGAGCCGGACGTGGCGCGCGACACCATCCAGGCCTTCCGGGACGCCGGCCATCCGGTCTATATCGACGACTTCGGCACGGGGTACTCGAGCCTCTCCTACCTGGAGAGCTTCAAGGTGGATGCGCTCAAGATCGACAAGTCGTTCGTCGATACGATGGGACAGGAGGCGGCCACCAGCACCGTGGCGCCGCATATCATCGCCATGGCGCGCTCGCTCGGGCTGGAGGTGGTGGCCGAAGGCATCGAGGACAGCGCCCAGGMCGACTACCTGCGCGAGCAGGGCGTGGACTACGGGCAGGGCTGGCTGTTCGGGCGGCCCGTGCCGGCCGTGGAGCTGGCCCAGTTCCTGAGCAAGAACGCCGCGCCGGCGGCACCGGCGCCGGCCTGACGCAAACCCCAAGATCGATAAAAAAAGGAGGCCCGATGTCCCTGTCCACCCTGTTCCTGACCGCTGCCGGCGTTGGCCTGGCGGTGGCCGCCCCGGTCGGCCCGATGGGCATGCTCTGCATTCGCCGCACGCTGGCCGAGGGGCCGCGTGCCGGGCTGGCGATCGGGCTTGGCATTGCCTGCGGGGATGCGGTCTACGGGATGGTGGCGGCGCTGGGGCTGGTCGGCATCTCGCAGTTCATGCTGGCCTATGACAAGCCGCTCCACCTGGCGGCCGGGCTGTTTTTGGTCTACCTGGGCCTGCGCACGTTCTTCCACACGCCGACCGAGACCGTGGCCACGCTGCGCGGCAACGGCTCGCGCCGCCGGGCCTTCGCCAGCGCCCTGCTGCTGACGCTGACCAACCCGCAGACCATCATCATGTTCGCCGCGCTGTTCGCCACACTGGCGCCGCGCGGGCCGTTCTCGACCCCCATCGCCCTGACCACGGTGCTGGGGGTGTTCTGCGGATCGATTGCCTGGTGGTGCGTGCTGGTGGCGATGGTCACCGGCGCCCGCCACGCGCTGGGCCAGCGCGTGCGGCAGTGGATCGACCGCGTCACCGGCCTCGCGCTGGCCGCGTTCGGCGTGGCGGAGATCCGGCGGTCGATCTAGGCGCGTTGGGCGCTTACTCCGCCTTGGCCCCCGAGTCCTTGGCCACCTTGGTCCACTTGACGGTCTCGGTCTTGATGAAGCCGGCGAGCTGCGGCGGCGTCATGTCGCCGGCGGTCACGCCCTGTTCCTCGAAGCGCTTCTGCACGTCCGGCTGCTTCAGCACCTTGGCCAGCTCGGTGCTCATGCGCTGGCGCACGGCCTCGGGCGTGCCGTGCGGCGCCATCAGCGCGTACCACGTGGTCACCTCGTAGCCCGGCACGCCGCTTTCCGCCACGGTCGGCACGCCCGGATAGGCCGCCGAGCGCTTGGCCGTGGTCACCGCCAGCGCCTTCACCTTGCCGCTCTTCACATGCGGATTGGCCGAGGGGCTGGTCTCGATGGCCATCTGGATCTGGCCGGCGATCAGGTCGGTCATCATCGGCGCGCCGCCCTTATACGGCACGTGGGCGATGTCGGTGCCGGTCGCCGCGCGGAACAACTCGCCCGAGAGGTGCTCGGTGCTGCCGATGCCCGCCGAGCCGTAGTTCACCTTGCCCGGATGCGCCTTGATATAGGCGATCAGCTCCTGCACGGTCTTGGCCGGAATCGACGGATTGACCAGCAGCACGTTCGGCGTCAGCGCCACCATGCCGATCGGTTCCAGGTCTTTCTGGAAGTCGTACGGCAGGGTCTTGTAGATGCCCGGCGCCATGGTGTGGGCGACGGTGGCCAGCAGGAAGGTGTAGCCGTCCGGATTGGCGCGCGCCACGATGGACCCGCCAATGGTGCCGCCCGCGCCGGGGCGGTTGTCCACCACCATCGGCTGGCCCAGCGCCTCGCCCAGTTTCTGGCCCACGGCCCGGCCGATGATGTCGGTGGTGCCGCCCGAGGCGAAAGGCACGACCAGCGTGATCGGCTTGGACGGCCAGCTATCGGCGGCGAAGGTGGGGATGGCAGGGAGGGCGGCAAGGGTGGCGGCGGCGCCAAGGCAGGCCTTGAGCACGGCACGGCGCGGCATGCGGATGGTCATGCGGGTCTCCGGGGGATTTTCTGGATATGTAATCCCCCCACTGTACTGAGACGTCCGCATCACAACCAGCCCCACGCCGGCGGGAGGTCTTCAGGATTTGTGAAGGGTCGCCCCGGGCCAGCGGCCCGCCGTTACCAGCCCGCGCGCCACGCTGTCCAGCACGCTGCGGGCGGCCAGGCCGGCCGGGGACAGTTCGTCGTCGGACAGGCTGACCAGCAGGTTGGGCCGGCGCACGCCCGCATCGGCAATCTCGATCAGCACCAGCGGCTCGCCCAGATGCCGCGCCACGGCCGCGCCGGGCTGGATGGTCGCCCCGAGGCCGGCGCGCACCGCATCCATCAGCACGGCCAGTCCGTCGATCTCCGCCACCACGTTGAGAGAGCGCTCACTACGCGCGAAGGCCGCGTTCAGCACCGCGCGCAGGCCGTGCGCGTTGCTGGGCAGGATCAGCGGCAGGCCGTCGAGTGCCTCCAGATGCACCGGATCGGTGGTCGGCAGGCCCGGCTGGTCCGGCCGGGCGATCACGAACAGCCGTTCCTCCAGCAGCGGCACCACGCTCCAGCGCTGGCCGGGTTCGAGCTGGAACAGCACGGCGAGGTCAAGCTGGCGCGCGCCGATCATCGTGGCGAGGTTGCCCGAGAGGCTCTCCACCAGATGCAGGCGGATGTCCGGGTAGCGCTCGCGCATGGCCAGCATGAACGGCGGGCCCATGACGGAGAGTGTGCTCGGCGCCATGCCCACGCTGACATGGCCCGAGAGGCGCGCGGTGCGCGCGGCGCGGGCGGCGTCATCGGCATGGCGCAGCGCGAGTTGGGCCTGGCGCCAGAAGGCGAGCCCGGCGTCGGTCGGCACCACGCCGGTGGAGGTGCGCTGGAGCAGCCGCGTGGACAGTTCGCTCTCGAGCCGGCTGATCTGCTGGCTCAGCGCGGACGTGACCACGCCCAGCCGCTGGGCCGCCTGGCCCATGCTGCCCAACTCCACCACATGCACGAAGTAGCGCAATTGGCGCAATTCCATCGTCTTCATCCCAGATCTGTCACGCGGAGCCGGTATTGTGCCTGTGCCGGGCCGCCTGGACGGACAAAGCGGGCCAGGATCACCAAACTTCACAGAAGTCATCCATACGCTAGTTGACCGAGCGTCCATACTGGATAAGCATGTAGGCGACCCCTGCGCAGGACCCACCTTCCACCCAAGGTATCCACCGGAGCTTTCCACCATGAACAGCCTTCCACCGACGCTGTGGTCTTTCCCCGCTTTTTCGTTCCAGGGCGCCTACGCGCTGGACGACAAGATGATCGAGAACTGGCGCAAGATGATGGGCCTGAACGCCGATTTCGCGAAATCCTGGATGGATGAAGCCCAGTTCGACTGGGCCTCCTGCTTCATGCCGCAAGACCCCGAGGAACTGTACGCGCGGCAGTGGACCAACCAGATGCCCTTCTTCTCGATCCCGATGCACTACGCCACCGCCATGCTGGAGCAAGGCGCGGCCATGCAGCGCGCCTGGCTCGACAACTGGGGCCGCATGTTCGGCATGTTMGGTATGCCGACGCTGCTGCCCGCGATGCCGGTGATGCCCGACATCGCCGCCGTGGCGACATCCGAAGGGGACATCGTCGACGTACCGGCCGTCGCCGTGCGCGAGACCCCGCGCAAGGGCAAAAGTGTCTGAAAACCGTCACTGAAGCCGACAGGTTCCCCGGGCTTTACACGGTATTTTCTGCAACGCACGGCCCTGACGCGACGTTTGCATCACAAATTGATCGGCACGATTGATGCGTCTACTGTTTAGTCAGTATGCTGATCGAGACACAAAGCGCCACCTGCCCGATGGCTTATAAAGCTGTTGAGGGCGCAGTCGAGGCAGGTATTTGAATCGCRCCCCATCCCGCGAGGCCCTTATGAGCAAGACCCTTATCTMCAGCATGTTCGTCGCCGCCGCTGCCATCGTMGCGATGCCGCTGGCCCACGCCCAACAAAAGCCCGTGGACCCGTACACGCAAGGTGCCAAGGTCGGCAAGCCCGATCCGTACACCGATGGTGCCAAGTCCGGCAAGTTCGATCCGTACACGGATGGCGCGAAGTCGTCGACCAAGACCGACCTGGCGCCGAGCAAGCCGGACCCGTACACCTCGGGCGCCAAGAGCGGCAAGCCCGACCCGTACTTGGACGGCGCCAAGACCGGCAAGCCCGATCCGTACACGGACGGCGCCAAGAAGTAAGGCCAACCGTCAGGCGGCAAGCCAGCCGCCCGTGACATCCGGCGCCTGATACCCGGCAAGCCCGGCACGCCCGCAAGGACGTGCCGGGCTATTTTTTTATCCTCCATCGTGCGGTGGATTTGCTCATCGCGGGCAGGCCATTCAGAATAGCGCTTCGTCCGGCTCGCCCCCGCCGGCGAGGAATCCATCTTGACTAGCCGCGCCCCTGCCGTCAAAGCCGACCCACCGGTCGCCTTTGGTCCGTTTACGCTGCATATCGCGCAGCGCCTTTTGCTGGAGTCCGGCCGCCCCGTGCGGTTGGGTGCGCGTGCGCGCAGCATCCTCGCCGCGCTGGTCGAACGTGCCGGCGAGGTAGTGGGCAAGGCCGCGCTGATCGCCTATGCCTGGCCCGACGGCGATGCCGAGGAAGCCACGCTGCGCGTGCACATGGGTGCGCTGCGCAAGGTGCTCGGCGATGGCCAGGGCGGCACGCGCTACATCGCCAGCGTGGCCGGACGCGGCTACTGCTTCGTCGCGCCGGTGGCACGCGCCACCGCCGAAGGTGCGCCCGGCGCACTCCCGGCAGCCCCCGCCCATGACGCCCACCTCCCCGCCCGCGTGACCCGCGTCATCGGCCGGGAAACCCTGATCGCCGCGCTCGCCCAGAGCCTGCCGCAGCGGCGCCTGCTCACGCTGTGCGGCGCGGGCGGCATGGGCAAGACCACCATCGCGCTGGCCATGGCCGAACGACTGCTGCCGGACTATGCGGACGGCGTGCGCTTCGTGGACCTTGGCCGCGTGGCCGACCCGGGACTGGTGGACGCCGCGCTGGCCGCCACGCTCGGCATGACGGCCGGCCCCACCGCGCGCGCGGCGCTGGTGGATGCGCTGCGGCACCGGCGCATGCTGATCGTGCTGGACAGTTGCGAGCACGTGATCGACGCCGTGGCCCTGCTGGTGCTGGCGCTACTGCAGGGGGCGCCGGACGTCCACCTGCTCGTCACCAGCCGCGAGCCGCTGCAATGCGAGGGCGAATGGGTCCAACGCGTGCCGCCGCTCGCCCTGCCCTCCCCGCGCAACGAAATCAGCGCCGACGAGGCGATGCGCTACCCGGCCGTGCAGCTATTCGTGGAGCGCGCCATCCACAGCGCCGACACCTTCCAGCTGCCGGACGCCGACGCGCCCGGCGTGGTCATGCTCTGCGCCAGCCTCGACGGCATGCCGCTGGCCATCGAACTGGCCGCCGCGCACGTGGAGACCTTCGGCGTCGCCCATCTGCGCCGGCTGCTGGACGACCGCTTCCAGATGTCGGCGTACAACAGCGACATCGTGCAGCCCCGCCACCGCACCCTGCGCGCGCTGCTGGACTGGAGCTACGACGTGCTGCCCGCCACCGAGCGCGTCGTGCTGACGCGGCTGGCCGTGTTCACCGGCGAATTCACGCTGGCCTGGGCGCGCGCGGTACTGGTGGACGCCGAGGTCAGCCGGGGCGATGTGGACACCGGCATCGCGTCGATGGTCGCCAAGTCGCTGGTCAGCGTGGATGCCAGCGAAGGCGTGGTGCGCTACCGGCTGCTCGCCACCACGCGCGCCTATGCGCTGGAACGGCTGGCCCGGGACGGCGCGCTCCGCGACCTCCAGGCCCGCCATGCGCTGCACTGGCGCGATGCACTGCGCGCCACCTGGACCGACGAACCGACGCTGACGCAGGCCGAATGGGCCGCGCGCTACGGCAACGCCATCGACGACGTGCGGGCCGCCATCGGCTGGGCGCTCTCCCCGGACGGCGACGCCGCCCTGGGCGCCACGCTGATCATCGCCGCGCTGCCGCTGGGCTACTTCCTCTCCCGTCTCGACGAATTCTGCGGCTACGCAGCGCGCGCGCTGGCGCTGGCCGACGAGGGCGCCGCCCCGCTCGACCCCACGCTGACCACGCGGCTGCGCGTGGCGCTGGGCACGCTGATCTATCACACGCGCGGCGTGGCCGCCGGCGCCGAAGACGCCTACCAGCGCGCGCTGCGCGACGCCACCGCGCTGGCGCAGCCGGGGGCGCAATCGGGCCCGCAACAGCAGGCGCTGGCCGGCATCGGCATGATCGCGCTGGCTTCTGGCGACTACGCCGCCGGGCGGCGCCACGCCGAGACCATGTGCGCACTGGCCGATCAGGACGGCGATGCGATGGCCCGCCTGTGGGCCGAACACACGCTGGCGCTGGCCCACCACTATCTGGGCGACCACGCCACGGCGCGGCATCTGGCGCGGCACGTGCGCACCCATCCGAGCCCGCTGGTGCGGCCCGTGGACAACCTCACCGCGCTGGTGGACCGCCGCGTCTGCATGCGCATCGTCGAGGCGCGCACGCTGTGGATCGAGGGCTACGCGGACAGCGCCGCGTCGCTGGTCGCCCAGTGCGTGGAAGACGCGCTGACCGACATGCCGCTGGCACTGGCGCAGGCGCTGGCATTCGCGGCCTGCCCGATCGCGCTGTGGCGCGGCGACGAGACCGCACTGGCCGACTACGCCAACCGGCTGCGCGAGCACTCGTTGCAGCACGCGCTGGTGGCGTGGCACGGCTGGGTGGAGATGCTCGACGGCGCGCTCGCGCTGCGCGACGATGCGCCGGGTGCCGTCGACACCGACGCGCACCATCGCCTGCAAGCCCGGATCACGCACACCGGCGGCAAGCAGGCCGATCTCTACGCCACCTTCGGCGCCCGCTTCGTGACGCCGCTGGCCATCACGCGCGCGACGGCGGGCAAGTCCGGCTGGTGCATGGCCGAAGTGCGGCGCGTGGCCGCCGAGGCGCACCCGCATCGGCACACGCACGCAGGCCGGTTGKCCGCCGCATCGGCGTTCGAGGACGCGTTGGACGTGGCCCACGCCCAAGGCGCACGCGCCTKGGCGCTGCGYGCCGCCACCAGCCTCGCCCGGGTGCGCCATGAACTGGGCGATGCTGACGACAGCACGCGCGCGGCTGAGTTGCTCGCGTCGATCTGCGCACGCATGCCCGAAGGACACGCCACGCGCGACTACCGGACCGCGCAGGCTGCGCTGGCGGATTGCGCCGCGATGCCGGCCATCGCACCCGAAGCCGACGCGGCGACCACGCAGGCACGCGCATGATCATGGCGAAGACCGACCCTGACAGCGCGGCCGGGCGCGCGTACCGCTTTGGCGCCTTCCTGCTACGGCCCGCGCGGCGCGAGCTGCTGGCGGACGGCGTGCCGGTGACGCTGGGCAGCCGCGCCTTCGACCTCCTCGCCGCGCTGGTCGAGCACGCCGGGCAGGTCGTTTCCCGCGATGCGCTGACCGCGGTGGCGTGGCCGCGCATGGTCGTGGAGGACAGCAGCCTGCGCGTGCAGATCGCCCATTTGCGGCGCGTGCTGGGCCCGGAAGGGCCGGGCATCGTCACGGTGCCGGGTCAGGGCTATCGCTTCGACGGCGTGGTGCAGGTCGTGGACGAGGGGGCCGCGCCAGCGGCGCAGGTCATACCGGCCGCGCGCGTGCTGCCGCGCCGCCTCACCGCCATCATCGGGCGCGATGCCGAGGTGGCCCGCGTGCAGGCGGCGGTCCAGCCGGGGCGAGTTGTCACCCTGGTCGGCATCGGCGGCATCGGCAAGACCACCGTGGCGCTGGCCGCCACCGAGCGGCTGGCGGGGGACTATGCCGATGGGATCTGCTTCCTGGACCTCGGCACGCTGCCCGACCCCGTACAGGGTCTCGCCGCCGCGTTCGGCGCGGCGCGGATGGACGCGCTCGGCCACGCCATGGCCGGCCATCGGCTGCTGGTGGTGCTGGACGGCTGCGACTACGCACCGGAAGCCGTGGCCGCCCTGCTCGCGCAACTGGCGCAGGCGCCCGGCGTGGCGGTACTGGCCACGAGCCGCCACCCGCTCGGCGCCGCCGCCGAACACCGCCTGCGGCTGCCGCCGCTGGACCTGCCTCCTGAGGGAGAGATCGAGATCGACGCGCCCCGGGCGCTGACCTTCGGCGCGGTGCAGCTATTCGCCTCCCGCGCGCAGGCCAGCGGGGCCGGCTACACGCTGACCGACCGCGACGCCCCGGTCGTAGCCGCGCTCTGCCGGCGACTCGACGGCCTGCCGCTGGCCATCGAACTGGCCGCCGGCTGCGTCGACGCGTTCGGCGTGCTCGGCCTGCTCGACCAGGCCGACGATCGATTCAACCTGCTCGAAGCCCGCCGCCGCAGCCCGCAGGAACGCCAGCGCTCGCTGCGGGCGTCGCTGGATTGGAGTTACACCCGGCTGTCCGCCCCAGCGCAGACCGCGCTGCAACGGCTGTCGGTGCTCGACGGGACGTTCACGCTGGCGTCCGCCACGGCAGCCATCGGCGCGGATGGCATCGACAACGCGGCAGCAGCGGACCTGCTGGAAGCGCTGGTGGCGCAGTCGCTCGTATCGCCGGAAGCCACCGATGACGGCCCGCGCTTCCGCCTGTCCGCCATGGTCCGCGCCTACGCGCGCGAGCGGCTGCGGGCCGTTACTTCGCCTCGATAGACTGGTAGGTGGAGACGTAGGTCGCGTCCGCGTAGACCCACGAGCGTATGAGGTTGATGCGCATGTCTTCGACATAAGACATGGTGTACCGGCGGCTGGTTTCGGCGCCCTCGGTCTCCGTGCAGATCATGTCGATGGCCATGCCGGTTAGCGTGGGCAGGATCTGGCTTGCCGCGTAGCGCCCGCCGGTCCGGCAAACCACCTTCGCCAGCTTCGGCGCGCCCGACACCTCCCCGCGCCACGACGATACGGAGAACGTCATCCGGGCATCGGGCTTCACGGTGGCGGGACGCTGCGCCGGCTCGTTCAGCATGACGTACTGKGGCGGCTCCATGGCTTTGGCGCCGTGCGTGTATTCCTGCTGTTTCATCGTCCACGGGAAGGTGTCCCCGAGGTAGAAGTTGCCGTAATAGGGGACGTCTTCCGTCGTGCTCGCCTGCTGGAAACACTGGAGGATCGGCGCCTTGACCACGKAACACACCGACTTGATTTCGACAAAATCCGATCGTTCGCGGGTCTTGATCGAGAGAAACGAATGCGTCTCCAACTGCTTGAATGGCAGCTTGCCGCCGAGCGAGGTCAGTTGCTTGCGGAAAGCGGGAGGCATGGCGGAGAGGACGAAGTCCGCGTCGAGGACATCCTGGCTGCTCTTGAAAGGCGCGGGCAGCACAGCAGTCTTTGGGCGTTCGGCGCGCGCCCGCCCACCCAGCAGGAGGAGGACGAGATCATCGCGATCCGCTTCGTCGATCTGGTCGACCGCGACGCGTACGACGGCTTCGACAAAGCACGCCGCGTCCTCGTCGGAAAAGTCCTTCTGACCCAGATCGATCAGCTTCTGGGCGCCGCCAGGCATCTTGGCGGCAACCTCAAGTGTCTTGGCACCGAACGTGCGTTCCAGCGCCGCCGTGCGCTCGACTGTCAATCGCGTGTGGGGAACGCTTCTGGCTTCGGCCTGAAGGCCCAGGTAGAACACACGGTAGGCTGCATCCAGGTCGATCGGCGCCGCCTCGTCAATTGGCGCGTTGCGGCGGCACAGCAATGGCATGCCGCTCCGCAAATAGGACATCCGGTTCTGGCTGTCGAGGCGCATCAGGTTCCGCGTCATCTCGCAGTGGCGGCATCCCTCGCTGGCAACCCGGTTCAACCGCGACTGCAATTCCTCGTCAGTAAGCCCCTTCCTGATCTCCGCATCATCCTCCGCAGCCTCCAGCCATTTCCGGACCGCCGGATTGCCCGCCAACTGGCGATCCGCGCCTTCGCGGCTCAGGGCGGAATCGGTCATCGGGTGGCTGCCGGCGCCGGGCGCCGCGGCATCTTCCGCCGCGCCTGCCGTGTGCATGGCAAGGAAAGTCCAGACTGCAACAAACAGCAACTGCAGGGCACGTCGTGTGAGCGTCATGATGGGAGGGAAGGTGCGGCGACTCGCCGAATTGGAGCGAGACCGTAKCACCGACGCCCCATCATGTCGCGGATGGCGAAGGAGGGTGTGTTGCGACCCGCCAACGCAGGACGCAGCGCCTGCTTTAGCAGGCTAGGTGAGCGCTGACTATCGGCGGGGCATGACCCCTCACCCCAACGTTCGCCTCGCCGCAGCCTGGATCGCTTGCACGGCCGCCGCGGTCATGACGCCCATCGCCAATACGCCCAGCGCGCCGAGGGCCACGGCGAGGAAGCGGCCCAGGGGGGTGGTCGGGACGACGTCGCCGAAGCCGATCGTCAGCGACGTAATCGCACAGAAATACAAGGTGCCGCCGAGCGACGCTGGCGACCGGCTGCCCGCGTCGACCGGGCCGCCGACGTAGTACATCGCCAGCGACAGCAGGACGAACAGCACGCTGAGGAAAATCAGGATCGAGCGCAATTGCCACAGCACGGCGGTGAATTCGGCAATGGCGTGGCGGGGGCGGATGGGTAGCTGCCCGGATTCGTTGCGGATGGTGGCCATAAGCGGTGGACTCCCTGGCAAGGTGCGGCGAAGGCCGCGCTAGTCCATGTTAGGTCCCGGATCAGCCCGCCGTGCGCTTCAGTCGCGTCGTGACCGAAAAGGTTTCCGCCGGATGGATGGTCACGGACACCTCGAAGGTGTCGCCGGCCTCGTCGATATAGCGGCGCACGATCTTCAGCACCGCCGCCCCCGGCTCCAGCCCCAGCGCGCGGCCGATGCGCGGGTCCGCCAGCGTGGTGGCGCGCACGTCCTGCTCGATCTCGGCAATCGGCCGCCCATGGCGCGACTCGATCAGGGCGCTGACCAGCACGTCGGGCGTGTCGCGCACGATCGGGCCGATGTCCGCGTAGGCGCTATCTATATAGATATCGGTCCAGGCCATGGGCGCGGCGCTGGCACCGTCGTCCAGCCGCACGCTGGAGATGCGCAGCCAGCGGGTGTCCGGCGCGCCGCCCAGGTCGGCCGCCACTTCTGGCGGCGCCGCCACGGTCTCCACCGACTGCACCACGCGCCGGTGCGCCTCGCCGAACTGCATGAGGTCTTCCACCGAGGCCAGCGTCGGTTTGAACACGGCCCGGGGCCGCGCGGCCTCCACGCGGGTGCCCACGTTCTTGCGGCGCGACACCAGCCCCATGTCCTGCAGGGACTGCAGCACCGCCCGGATGGTGTAGCGGCTGGCCTGGAACTGCTCGCACAGCGCGAATTCGGTCGGCAGCAGCGTGCCCACGGGGAATTGGCCCGTGGTGATGCCATCCAGCAGTTCGCGGGTGATCTCCGCTGCGTTTGTTTTACTCATAAAGGCCCGTTACATCACTTGATTGGCGCGGTGCGGCATGGCTGACGGCACACGGGTGGACGCCCCGGGTTTACGTCTATTTCGCAAATATGTTCGAACATATTTAATAGTCGATATGTTCGAACATATCTGAGATCCCATCAGCATGCCACAAGGTCGCACCATGCCCAACATTTCGATTCCCGCCGCCAGTACCGTTGTCGACTCCGCGCTGTTCCGCGACGCCTTCGGCACGGCGGCCATGCGCGAGATCTTCTCCGATGGCGCGCTGGTCCAGCGCTACATCGACGTCGAGATCGCCCTCGCCCGGGCCGAAGCCCGCGTCGGCGTGATTCCGGCCGATGCCGCCGAGACCATCGCCAGCGCCTCGCGCCTCGATCGCATCGACTTCGACCACATGCGCGAGGAAACCGACATTGTCGGCTATCCGATCCTCCCGCTGGTGCACCAGCTCGTGGAAATGTGCGGCGATGCCGGCCGGTACGTCCACTGGGGCGCCACCACGCAGGACATCATGGACACCGCCGTGGCCCTCCAGGTGCGCGACGCGCTGGACAGCATCGACGCCGATATCCGCACCCTGCGCGGCATCCTGGCCGACCTGGCTGCCCGGCACCGCGACACCCCGATGGCCGGCCGCACCCACTTGCAGCAGGCCCTGCCGGTGACCTTCGGCTACAAGGTGGCGATCTGGCTGGCGATGTTCGACCGCCACCAGCAGCGCCTGGCCGAGCTGCGTCCGCGCGTGGCCATGGTGGAGTTCGCCGGGGCCGCCGGCACGCTGGCGTCGCTGGGCGACAAGGGCTTCGCCGTGCAGCAGGCACTGGCCGAGGAACTGGGCCTGGGTGTGCCTGCCACCACCTGGCACGTGGCGCGCGACGGCTTTGCCGAGGCAGTGAACCTGCTGGCGCTGGTCACCGGCTCGCTGGGCAAGATTGCGCTCGACATCATGATCATGGCGTCCACCGAGTTCGCCGAGGTCTACGAGCCCTTCGTCAAGGGGCGCGGCGCCAGCAGCACCATGCCGCAGAAGCGCAACCCGATTTCGAGCGAACTGATGCTCGCCGCCTCGAAGGCAGTGCGCCAGCACGCCGGGCTGATGGTCGATGCGATGGTGCAGGACTTCGAACGCGCCACCGGCCCGTGGCACGCCGAGTGGATCGCCATTCCCGAGAGTTTCATCCTGACGGCCGGCGCGCTGCACCAGGCGAAGTTCGCGCTGGGCGGGCTGATCGTCGACGTGCCGCGCATGGCCCACAACCTCGGCATCACCAAGGGGCTGATCGTCGCCGAGGCCGTGATGATGCGCATGGCGCCCCACATCGGCCGCCAGCAGGCGCACGACGTGGTCTACGACGCCTGCCGCACCGTCAACGAGCAGGGCGGCACGCTGGCCGAGGCCCTGCTGGCGCTGCCGGCCGTGACCGAGCACTTCGACCGCGCCGCCATCGCACACATGGTGGACCCCGCCAATTACCTCGGCCTGGCGCCGCAGATGGTCGACCGGGCCATCGCGCTGTCCGGCGAAGTGGCCTGAGCCCTCCGGCCGGCGCCACGCACTGCTTTCCACACGATAAGACTGATTCAGGAGACAACCATGCACCGCTTCCCCACCTTCGTGCGCGGCGCGCTCGCCGCCGCCGCCCTGCTCACCGCCGTATCCGCCCAGGCCCAGAACTGGCCCACCAAGCCGATCACGTGGATCGTGCCGTTCGCGGCCGGCGGCCCCACCGACGCGCTGGCCCGCAACATCGCCGAGCGCGTGGGGCGCGAAGTCGGCCAGTCGATCATCATCGACAACTCGCCCGGTGCCGGCGGCACGGTCGGTGCGGCCAAGGCGGCCCGCGCGCCGGCGGACGGCTACACCATGCTCGTGGGGCATATGGGMTACATGGGCGCGGCGCAGGCGCTCTACAAGAAGCTGCCGTACGACCCGGTCAAGGACTTCGCGCCGGTGTTCCGCTTCCCGGACACGCCGATGGTGCTGATGGTGCGCAAGGACCATCCGGCCAAGGACGTGAAGGCGTTCGTCGAATATGGCAAGCAGCATCCGGGCAAGCTGTTCATCAGCAACGCCGGCATGGGCTCCACCTCGCACCTGATTGCGGCGATGTTTGCGTCGGCGGCGGGGATCAAGGTATCGCTGGTACCCTACAAGGGCGCCGGCCCGGCGCTGATCGATGTGATTGGCGGGCAGGTCGATGGCATGTTCKACCAGACCAACACGGCGCTGCCGCAGATCACGGAATCGAAAGTCCGTGCGCTGGCGGTGACCTCGGCATCGCGGGTGGGCCAGCTCAAGGACGTGCCGACGCTGGCCGAAACCGTGATACCCGGCTTCGAGGCCGCGACGTGGTACGGCATCTACGCGCCGAAGGGCACGCCGCAGCCGGTCATCGACAAGATGCAGGCCGCCTACCTGAAGGTGATGCACGACAAGGCGTTCACTGACCGCCTGTCGGCGCAGGCCATCCAGATGCTGCCGGCTGACAAGTACACGGCCAGCGCGCTGGGCAAGCACACCGAGGCGGAAGTGGCGCGCTGGAAGGTGCTCGCCGCCAAGGCCAATATTTCGCTGGACTGAGCGCCATGACAACGTCCCGGGTGGAGCGTGACGCCTTCGGCCCCGTCGATATCCCGGCGGACCGCTACTGGGGCGCCCAGACCCAGCGCGCGCTGGCCGTCTTCGGCATCGGCAGCGAGCGCTTTCCGGACTGCCTGATCCACGCCTTCGGCCTGCACAAGATGGCGGCGGCCGTTGCCAACCAGCAGCGCGGGGCGCTGGAGGCGGAGATGGCGGCGGCCATCGTCGCCGCGGCGGCCGAAGTGCGCAGCGGCGCGTTCGATGCGCATTTCCCGCTCACGGTCTGGCAGACCGGCTCCGGCACGCAGACCAACATGAATGCGAACGAGGTGATCGCCAATCGGGCCAACGAGCGGCTGGGCCAGCCGTTGGGGACCAAGCAGCCGATCCATCCGAACGATCACGTCAACCGCTCGCAGTCATCGAACGACAGCTTTCCCACGGTGATGCACCTGAGCGCGGTGCTGGAACTCGAAGACCGGCTGCTGCCGGCGATGGCCGCGCTGCGCGACAGCCTTCAGGCGCGCGCGACGGACTTCGCGGACATCCTGAAGCTGGCCCGCACCCACCTGATGGATGCCGTGCCGACCACGCTGGGCCGCGCCTTCGAGGGGTTCGCCGCGCAGATCGGGCACGGCATCGCGCGTATCGAGGGGACCCTGCCGCGCCTGCTGATGCTGCCGCAGGGCGGCACGGCGGCGGGCACCGGGCTCAACGCCCCGCCCGGCTTCGCGGAGGCATTCTGTGCGGAGGTAAGCCGCCTGACCGGCCTGCCGTTCCAGCCCAATCCTTGCAAGGTGGAAGGCATGGCCGCGCACGACGCCCTGCTGGAGTTGTCCGGCGTGCTGAACGTGATTGCGGCGTCGTGCATCAAGATCGCCAACGACCTGCGCTGGATGAGTTCCGGGCCGAACTGCGGCCTCGGCGAGCTGGTGATGCCCGAGGACGGGCTCACCTCGTCGATCATGCCGGGCAAGCGCAATCCGACCATCGCCGAAGTCATGGTGCAGGCCGGCATGCAGGTAGCCGGCAACCATGTGACGGTGACCATGGCCGGCGCCTCGGGCAGCTTCGAGCTGAACGTGGCCAAGCCGGTGCTGATCTACAACGTCCTCCAGTCCATCCGCCTGCTGGCCGACAGTGCGAACACCGTGGCCGAACGGGTCATCCCCGGGCTGGCGCCGGACCGCGCGCGGCTGGCGCGCCAGCTCGACAGCCCGCTGCTGGCAGCCACCGCGCTGAACCCGGTGATCGGCTACGACCAGGCGGCACGCATCGTGCGCCACGCCATGGCGTACGGCATGGCGCCGCGCGAGGCCGCCATCGCACTGGGTATCCTGCGTGGCGAGGAATACGACCGGCTGGTCGATCTCGAACGCATGGCGCGCGGCGTGGCGTAGCCCCGGGGTGCCTCAGCAGCGATAGTCCCCGCCATCGCGATCCAGCAGGCGCAGCAGCGCCGTCCACTCGCGGTCCAGGTGCACCGTGTCGAGGTAGGCGTAGTCGTCGTGCTGCTTGGCGGCGTGCTCGCAGACCTCGGGCGACGGCAGGGTGACCTTCTGGCCCATCGACAGCGTCTGCACCTGGATCTCGCAGGCGCGATTCAGGTAGAACATGCGCGTGAACGCCTCCGCCACCGAGCGGCCGGTGGTCAGCAGGCCGTGGTTGCGCAGGATCAGGTAGTTGGCGTCCTGCATCGATTTCACGATGCGCGAGCGCTCGTCCAGATCCAGCGAAATACCTTCGTAGTCGTGGTAGTTCACGCGGTTGTAAAACTGCATGCTGATCTGGTTCAGCGGCAGCAGGCCGCATTCCAGCGCGGCGACGGCCATGCCGGCGTCCGTGTGCAGATGGACCACGCACTCCACGTCGTGGCGGCTCTGGTGCAGGGCGCTGTGGATCGTGAAGCCGGCGGCGTTGACCTCGAAGCGGCTATCGCCGATCGGCCGGCCTTCGGTATCGATCTTCACGAGGCACGACGCCGTGATCTCATCGAAAAACCAGCCGTGCGGATTGATCAGGAACTGGTCCTGCGTGCCCGGCACGCGCACGGAGATGTGGGTGTAGATCAGGTCGGTGAGCTGGTACTTCGCGGCCAGCCGGTAGGCGGCGGCCAGTTGCACGCGCACCGCCCATTCTTCCTCGCTGATGTTGCGCGGCTTGCGGTTGCGGTGCGGGTCCGTGGTGGAAATCATGGTGGCGTCCTCTGGGGAAATCGGCGGAAGTCGACGGAAATCAGGCGAGCAAGGCAGTGATGACGATCTCCACGCGGTAGGCCGGGTCGGCCAGTTCGACCTTGCCGCAGCAGCGCGTGGGCGTTTCGCCGGGGGCCACCCAGGCGTCCCAGACCGCGTTGAAGCCGTCGAAGTCGGCCATGTCGGCCAGCCAGATCTGGGCGGTCAGCGCGCGGCGGCGGTCGGTGCCGGCCTCGGCCAGCAGGGCGTCTACCTTGGCCAGCGCCTCGCGGGCCTGGCTGGCGATATCGCCGGACTTGTCGTCAGCCACCTGGCCGGCCAAAAAGACCATGCCGTTGGCGATGACGGCCCGGCTGCGGCGGTGGTTCTGGTCCAGACGGACGATGGGCGATGCGGAAGATGTGGACATGGCGGGCTCAGGCGTGGGTCTTGACGATGCGGCGGCAGTGCTCCAGCGCGGCGCCGATCAGGTTGTTATTGGCCTCCGGTGTGCGGAAAGCCGAATGGGCGGACAACGTGACGTTGGGCAGCGTGGTCAGCACGTGGCCGGCGGGCATCGGCTCCACCGTKAACACGTCCAGCCCGGCGTGCGCCAGCTTGCCGCTGCGCAGCGCCGCGATCATGGCGTCTTCATCCACCAGCGCGCCGCGCGCCGTGTTGACCAGGATCGCGCCGTCGCGCATCGACTGGATGCGTTCCGCCGTGATCAGGCCGCGCGTCTCGTCGGTCAGCAGCAGGTGCAGCGACACCACGTCGCTCTGCGCCAGCAGCGTGTCCAGATCGACGAATTCCACGCCCTCGTGCGTCTTCGGCGTGCGGTTCCAGGCCAGCACGCGCATGCCGATACCCCGCGCCAGCCGCGCCAGTTCCTGGGCGATGCCGCCAAACCCGACCAGCCCGAGCGTCTTGCCGGTCAGCTGCACGGCGTCCGAGCGCAGCCAGTTGCCGGCGCGCATCTCGCGGTCCATGCGCGCGAAGTTGCGCGCGGCCGCCCACATCAGCGCGAAGGCGCACTCGGCCACGGCGGTATCCCCGTAGCCCTTGATGGTGTGCACCGTGATGCCGATCTCGGCCAACTCCTCCGGGTTCATATAGCTGCGCGGGCCGGTGCCCAGAAACACCACGTGCTTGAGGCCGGTGCACTGGCGGGCGATCTCGGTCGGCAGATGAGTGTGGTCGATGATCGCGATCGGCGCGCCGGCCAGCGTCGCGGGCAGTTGCTCGGGCTTGATCTCGGGCTGGCGGTTGATCGTCAGCGGCAGGTCATCGGCCCGGTGCAGGCGGGAAGCCACTTCCGACAGTGTGGGATTGGCATCGACGAAGACGGCGCGCCATGCACCAGCATCGGACGCGGGATTATGGGCGGCGGGGCGCGCAGGCGTAGCGGAAAGAGAAGAAGTCATTGTTTTTACTCGGCAATAAATAGGGGTGAACCATTACGGTGCCGATGAACCAAAACGGGGATCGATGAGGCCGCAACGGTGAAGCGCAGCATAACGCTTTACAGAATACAGATCAATAATTAAAGTCTGTATACAGGACGGAGTGCAGGGCCGGGAGCCACCCGGCCCGCACGTTGCCCCCACCACCCTGCCCTTGGAGCGTTCCCATGACGATGCGCCGACTTGCCCCGCGATTTGCCTTGCTTCCCGCCTCTCTGCTTGCTGTCACGTTGATGGGGCTGGCCAGCCCCGCCTCGTCCCAGGACACCAAGTCGTGGCCTAACAACACGATTGCCATCGTCAGCGGCTTCCCCGGGGGCGCCGCCACCGACATCTACGCGCGCCGGCTTGGCGTGGAGCTGAACAAGGAATTCGGCGTCTCGTTTATCTCCGATAATCGCCCCGGTGCGGGCGGAAATATCGCGTCGAGTCTCGTCGCGCAGGCCAAGCCGGATGGTTATACTTTCCTGCTCGGCACGGCCGGCACGCACGCGATTAATCCCGCGCTATATTCGAAACTGTCATTTGACGTGGTGAATGATTTCTCGCGCATTGCATTATTGGGCACGCTGCCGAATATCCTGCTCGTGAATCCCGAGAAGCATCCGGAGATCAAGACCTGCCAGGATCTGATCGCCGCCGCGAAGAAGGCGCCGGGCACGCTGAACTACGCCTMAACCGGCAACGGCGCCTCCGGCCATCTGGCCGGCACGCAGTTCGCCACGGCCTCGAAGACCAGCTACGTGCATATCCCGTACAAGGGCCAGGGGCCGGCCATGACCGCGCTGCTCTCGGGCGAGGTCGATTTCTTCTTCAACCAGAGTTCGCCGAGCCTGGGCGCCATCCAGTCTGGCAAGGTGCGTGCGTTAGCGGTCACTTCGTCGCAGCGCGTGAGTGTGCTGCCGAATGTGCCGACCGTCGCCGAGGCGTGCAGCCTGCCCGGCTTCGAAAGCACCACCTGGTACGGCCTGTTCGGCCCGGCCGAGTTGCCGGCGGACATCCAGACCCGGATGTCGCAGGCCGTGCTCAAGGCCATCGGCACGGAGAGCTTCCGCCAATGGCTGGTGAGCCAGGCGATCCAGCCCATCGCCGATGGCGGCCCGGCCGCGTTCAAGCGCACGCAGCTTGCCGATATGAAAACCTGGGCCAAAATCGTCAAGGATTCCGGCGCCCATATCGATTGACGCTGATATAGACCGATTCGCATGGCGGCGTGCCGGTTGCCGCGAGGTGTATACACCGCCGTGCACAGAATCGAATTCAGGTATATTCCAGCCTTTCGCCAGCACCGGCGAAAGGCTGATGACCGAAGACAGGACTCAATACCGTGGCAACCGTGGCAAGTGACAGCATCGTCGAGCAGGTCTATGACAAGCTCAAGCAAATGAGCGTGGGCTATGACTTCAAACCCGGCGAACGGCTCAACGAAGGCGTGCTGGCCAGTGCGCTGGGCGTCAGCCGCACCCCGCTGCGCGAGGCGCTGACCCGCCTGACGACCGAAGGGCTGCTGCGCTTCTCGCCGGGCAAGGGCTTCTTCTGCCGCGATCTGGATGCCCAGGAAGTGTTTTCCCTCTACGAGCTGCGCAAGGTGGTGGAAACCGAGGCGCTGCGGCTGGCCATCGTGCGTGCCAAGGAAGAGGACATCGACGCCCTGCTGTCCTTCCTGGAGAACACCGGCCCGGAGCCGGGCGACCGTACGGTGGAGGAACTCGTGAAGCTCGACGAGACCTTCCATGAAGGCCTGATGGCGATGTCCGGCAACCTGGAGATGCTGCGGGTGCTGAAGAACATCAACGCGCGCATCCGCTTCGTGCGCTGGATCGACATGGAGCGCTGCGACCGCCGCGTCAGCCAGAACGACCACCGCGAGATCCTGCTGGGCCTCAAGGCGCGCGACCCCGAGCGCTGCATCCCCATCCTCACCCGCCATATCGACCGCCGCCACGACCAGATCGCGACCGCCCTGAAGGAAGGGCTGGCGCAGATCTACATGGGCTGACGGCCGGCCCGCCCTACCTCCCGCCTTCCCCCAAAGAAAAAACCCCGCGATGCCATCGGCAACGCGGGGTTCGATGCCCTGCCGCGAACGGCAGGGCCGGCTGTGCCCGGAAACGCTTACACGTTCACGGTATCGGCCACTTCCTTGAAGTCTTCGATCTGGTCGAAGTTCATGTACTGGTAGATCTTGTCGCTGTTGGCGGTCAGCACGCCCATGTCGGCCATGTACTCTTCCTTGTTCGGGATACGGCCAAGGCGCGAGCAGATGGCKGCCAGTTCGGCCGAGCCCAGGTACACGTTGGTGTTCTTGCCCAGACGGTTCGGGAAGTTACGCGTGCTGGTGGACATCACCGTGGCGCCTTCGCGCACCTGTGCCTGGTTACCCATGCACAGCGAGCAGCCCGGCATTTCGGTGCGCGCACCGGCCGTGCCGAACACGCCGTAGTGGCCTTCCTCGGTCAGCTGCTTCTGGTCCATCTTGGTCGGCGGGGCCACCCACAGCTTCACGGGGATGTCGCGCTTGCCTTCCAGCAGCTTCGAGGCTGCGCGGAAGTGACCGATGTTCGTCATGCACGAGCCGATGAACACTTCGTCGATCTTGGCGCCGGCCACGTCGCCCAGCGTCTTCACGTCGTCCGGGTCGTTCGGGCAGGCGACGATCGGCTCATGCACGTCGGCCAGATCGATCTCGATCACGGCGGCGTACTCGGCGTCAGCGTCCGGCTCCAGCAGCTTCGGATCGGCCAGCCACGCTTCCATGGCCTTGATACGGCGCTGCAGGCTGCGCGGGTCCTGGTAGCCCTCGGCGATCATCCACTTCAGCAGCGTGATGTTGCTGTTGATGTACTCGATGATCGGTTCCTTGTTCAGGCGCACCGTGCAACCGGCGGCCGAACGCTCGGMGGAGGCGTCGGACAGCTCGAAAGCCTGTTCCACCTTCAGTTCGGGCAGACCTTCGATTTCCAGGATACGGCCCGAGAAGATGTTCTTCTTGCCTTGCTTGGCCACGGTCAGCAGGCCCGACTTGATCGCGTACAGCGGAATCGCGTTGACCAGGTCGCGCAGCGTGACGCCGGGCTGCATCTTGCCCTTGAAGCGGACCAGCACCGATTCCGGCATGTCCAGCGGCATCACGCCGGTGGCAGCGGCAAACGCCACCAGACCGGAGCCGGMCGGGAAGCTGATGCCGATCGGGAAACGGGTGTGCGAGTCACCGCCGGTACCCACGGTATCCGGCAGCAGCATGCGGTTGAGCCACGAGTGGATCACACCGTCGCCCGGGCGCAGCGAGATACCGCCGCGCGTGCTGATGAACTGGGGCAGCGTGTGGTGCGTCTTCACGTCCACGGGCTTCGGATAGGCGGCGGTGTGGCAGAACGACTGCATCACCAGATCGGCCGAGAAGCCCAGGCAGGCCAGGTCCTTCAGCTCGTCGCGCGTCATCGGGCCGGTGGTGTCCTGCGAGCCCACCGAGGTCATCTTCGGTTCGCAGTACGTGCCCGGGCGGATGCCCGTGCCGTCGGTCAGGCCGCAGGCGCGGCCAACCATCTTCTGGGCCAGCGTGTAACCCTTGCCGGTATCGGCCGGGTTCTGCGGCAGGCGGAACAGCGTGGACGGGGCCAGGCCCAGTGCCTCGCGGGCCTTGGCGGTCAGGCCACGGCCGACGATCAGCGGAATCCGGCCGCCGGCGCGCACTTCATCGAACAGCACGTCCGACTTGACCTTGAATTCGGCGATCACGGCGCCGTTCTTGAGCGCCTTGCCTTCGTACGGGCGCAGTTCGACCACGTCGCCGGTGTCCATCTGCGACACGTCGAGTTCGATCGGCAGCGCGCCGGCGTCTTCCATCGTGTTGTAGAAGATCGGGGCGATCTTGCTGCCCAGGCACACGCCGCCGAAGCGCTTGTTCGGCACGTAGKGGATGTCTTCGCCGGTGAACCACAGCACCGAGTTGGTGGCCGACTTGCGGCTGGAGCCCGTGCCGACCACGTCGCCCACGTAGGCCACGAGGTTGCCCTTCTCCTTCAGCGACTCGATGAACTTCACCGGGCCGCGCTTGCCGTCTTCCTCGGGCTCGAACGCGGTGCCTTCACGCTTGTTCTTCAGCATGGCCAGCGCGTGCATCGGGATGTCCGGGCGCGTGGTGGCGTCGGGGGCCGGCGACAGGTCGTCGGTGTTGGTCTCGCCCGGCACCTTGAACACGGTGATGGTCATCGACGCCGGCACTTCCGGACGGTTCGTGAACCACTCGGCGTCGGCCCAGCTTTGCAGCACGGACTTGGCGTTGGCGTTGCCCTTGTCGGCCTTTTCCTTCACATCGTGGAAGGCGTCGAACATCAGCAGCGTGGTCTTCAGCGCGTTGCCGGCCACGGCGCCGACTTCGGCGTCGTCGAGCAGCTCGATCAGCGGGGAGATGTTGTAGCCGCCGAGCATGGTGCCCAGCAGTTCGGTGGCGCGGGCGCGCGAAATCAGCGCGGTCTTCTCCGAACCCAGGGCCACGGCGGCCAGGTAGGAAGCCTTGACCTTGGCGGCGTCGTCCACGCCGGCCGGCACACGGTAGGTGATCAGGTCCAGCAGGGTCTGTTCCTCGCCCGCCGGCGGGTTCTTGATCAGTTCGATCAGCTCGGCGGTCTGCTTGGCGGTCAGCGGCAGAGGGGGAATGCCAAGCGCGGCGCGTTCGGCAACATGGGCGCGATAGATATCAAGCATGGGAACCTGCTGGTAATAGGGTTGTAACGTACAGCTTTGTCTCTGTGGGTCCAGCGGCACAGCACACCGCTGGTTGCCGCGTGATTGTAATCCGAAGTCCGGCCCAGATCAAATGTCTTATATCTTATATAAGACTTAAATCGCAACACCCGCGGCTCCACAACGGTTGGCGGCACATAAGACTCGCGGAACTGACATGAAAGGTGTCCGGAGGTCGCCACCCGCCCTGCCGGCAGCCACGCGAGCCGGGCCGCGGCGCCGGCCTTTTAAGATATTCATCGATCACATTCACACGTCATGCAAGACGTGCGTCTTAAGTTCCGGCGCGCCCATTCGTTAACCATGGTGCAGGCGCTAATGGCGCGCCCATGCGCCTCCGCGTCCGATGCCCGCCCAGCTCAAACGGCCAAGCTGAGTGGGTTTCCCCCTTTTTATCGGCCCTTTGCTTGCCTGCGATTCGGGAAGAATGGCAGGCATTCCGACACAGGCATCTCATGGCGAACACGCTTTCCCCCTCCCAGACTGGCGGCAATTCAAGCAAGCGCGGTCGACTGCTGCTGATTGGCGGCGGCGTGCTGGTGGTGGTGCTGGGCGTTGGCGGCTTCGTGCTCGGCAGCGTGCTCGGCGGTAATCGCCAGGCAGCGGCGCCGGCAGCACCCGTAATCCCCGCGCCGATCTTCGTGCCGCTTGACGCGTTCACGGTGAACCTGAAGGGCGAGGACGGTGATCGCTTCCTGCACACCGGCCTGTCGCTCAAGGTGGCGGACGCCGACACCCAGGGCCGTCTGGCCCAGTACCAGCCGGAAGCGCGCAGCCGCATCCTGCTGCTGCTTTCGGCCCGCCAGCCGGCGGACCTGGCCACGGTGGAGGGCAAGCGCAAGCTGGCCCAGGACGTGCAGGCTGCCATCAGCCAGCCGTTCGCGCCCGGCCTGCCGCCCCAGAAGATCCTGGATGTCTTGTTTACATCGTTCGTGGTGCAGTAAGCCCCTGGCGCCCTGCTCCCGAACCCAACTGCATAACCGACATGAAACTGTCCGCCGACCTTCCTTCCTGCCGACGCGCCTGGCGCGCCGACTGAAGCCGGCCATGGACCGTTTCATCCTTACAGCTGTTCACGGGGCAGGACACTAGATGGCCTACGACAAGTTCCTCTCGCAGGACGAGGTAGACGAGCTACTGAAAGGCGTATCGGGCGAATCCGATGCGCCCGCAGCCAGCAGCGCGCCCGCTATTGATGAAGGCGGGGTGCGGCCGTACAACCTGGCTACCCAGGAACGGATCATCCGTGGCCGCCTGCACACGCTCGAAATCATCAACGAGCGCTTCGCGCGGGCGCTGCGCACGGCGCTGTTCAACTTCATCCGCCGCGGCGCCGACATCTCGGTCGGTTCGGTAAGGATCGAAAAATACGGCGATTTCGTGCGCAACCTGCCGGTGCCGACCAACCTGAACCTGGTCCACATGAAGCCGCTGCGGGGCACCGCGCTGTTCGTGTACGACCCGAACCTCGTGTTCCTGGTGGTGGACAACCTGTTCGGCGGCGATGGCCGCTTCCACACCCGTGTGGAAGGCCGCGACTTCACGCAGACCGAGCAACGCATCATCCGCCGCATGCTGGACCTGACGCTGAACAGCTACGGCCAGGCCTGGCGCACCGTGCATCCCATCGAGTTCGACTATGTCCGCTCGGAGATGCACACCAAGTTTGCCAACATCGCCGGCGCCAACGACGCCGTGGTGACCACCGCGTTCCATATCGAACTGGGCGCCGTGGGCGGGCAACTGCATATCTGCATTCCCTTCTCGATGATCGAACCGCTGCGGGATCTGCTGATGAACCCGCTGCAGGACGAGGTCGAGGTGGACAAGCGCTGGCTCGGCCAGCTCTCCACCCAGCTGCGTGCCGCCGAAGTGGAACTGGTGGCCGAATTCACGCACCTCCAGAGCACCGTGGCCGAGGTACTGGCCCTGCGTGCCGGCGACGTGCTGCCGATCGACCTGCCCGAGAAGCTCTTCGGCAAGGTGGACGGCGTGCCCGTCATGCAATGCGGCTTCGGCACCATGAACGGCCAGTACGCGCTGCGCGTGGAGCGAATGATCAATTACCAAGACAGCGATTCCAACAAGGAAACCGATCATGACTGACGGCACTCAGGACAAGCCGGTCGATCCGATGGACGACTGGGCCAGCGCCCTGGCGGAGCAGACCAGCGCCGAGCCGGCACCGGCTGCCGCCCCGGCCGCCACGACCCCCTCCGCTACGGCACCCGCTACGGCGGCGCCTTCGCAGGCCATGGCTACCGCCACCCCGGCAGCCTCCACGGTGTTCCCGCCGCTGGCGCAGGAAGCGCCGGCCGGCTTCCACAACGATATCGGGATGATTCTCGATATCCCGGTGCAGCTGACCGTGGAACTGGGCCGCACCAAGGTACCCATCAAGAACCTGCTGCAACTGGCGCAGGGCTCGGTGGTGGAACTCGACGGCCTGGCTGGCGAACCGATGGACGTGCTGGTCAACGGCTACCTGATCGCCCAGGGCGAGGTGGTGGTCGTGAACGACAAGTTCGGCATCCGCCTGACGGACATCATCACGCCGTCCGAACGTATCCGGAAGCTGAACAAATGACAGCCGTGTCGCGCCGGCTGCGGTCTGCCGGACGCTTTGCCGCGGGCCTGATCCTCACGGGTCTGGCCACGGCCGGTGCGCAGGCTGCAGATGTTGTATTGAGTACCGCCCAGGCAGCCAGTGCACCGGCTGCCCCGGTGGCGCAGTCCGCGCCGGTGATCAGTGGCGGGGCCAGCCTCGCGCAGGCCGGGCTCGGCCTGTTTGCCGTCATCGCCCTGATCCTCGGCATGGCCTGGCTCGCGCGCCGCGTGGGCCTGGTGCGCCACGGCAGCGGCGGCGCCACGATGAAAGTCGTGGGCAGCCTGATGCTGGGCGCGCGCCAGAAGGTGGTCATGGTCGAAGTTGGCGATACCTGGCTCGTGCTGGGTGTTTCCGCCGGCGAGATTCGTCCGCTCCACACCCTCCCGGCCCAGCCGGATGCCATGGTCCCGGCCGGCACCACCGCGCCGCAGCCCTTGCAGGGCGGCTTTGGCGAGCGCCTGATGCGCGCGATGCAGGAAAACCTCAAGAAATGAACACGTTGCGTGCCGCCATCGGGCGGCATTCCGCCCGCGGGGCCTGGGTCGCGCTGCTGCCGGTAGCGGTCGGGCTGGCGCTGTCGGCCCTGCCCGAATCGGCCCTGGCCCAGGCGCTGCCGGGCGTGACCAGCAAGCCGGCCGCCGGCGGTGGCCAGACCTGGTCGCTCTCGATCCAGACGCTGGTCCTGCTGACCTCGCTGTCGTTTCTGCCGGCTGCCATGCTGATGATGACGGGCTTCACCCGCATCGTCATCGTGCTGGGCCTGCTGCGCAGCGCGCTGGGCACGGCCTCCTCGCCACCGAACCAGGTGCTGGTGGGCCTGTCGCTGTTCCTGACCTTCTTCGTCATGTCCCCGGTGTTCGACCGCGTGTACACGGACGCCTACAAGCCGCTCTCGGAAAACAAGATCAGCCTGGAGACCGCCGCGTCCCGCGCCGCCGTGCCGATGCGCACGTTCATGCTGCGCCAGACCCGCGAGAAGGACCTGGCGATGTTCGCCCAGATGGCCAAGACGCCCGAGATGAACGGCCCGGAAGACGTGCCGTTCTCGGTGCTGGTGCCGGCGTTCGTCACCAGCGAGCTGAAGACCGCGTTCCAGATCGGCTTCACGATCTTCATCCCTTTCCTGATCATCGACCTGGTCGTGGCCAGCGTGCTGATGGCGATGGGCATGATGATGGTGCCGCCGGCGACGATTTCATTGCCATTCAAGCTGATGCTGTTCGTGCTCGTGGATGGCTGGCAACTGCTGCTGGGCTCCCTGGCGCAGAGCTTCATGACCTGACAAGGAGCCTGCCATGACGCCCGAAACAGTCATGACCATCGCCACGCAGGCGATGAAGATGACGCTGATGCTGTCCGCCCCGCTGCTGCTGGTGGCGCTGGCGGCCGGTCTGGTGGTGAGCCTGTTCCAGGCCGCCACCCAGATCAACGAAATGACCCTGACGTTCATCCCCAAGCTGATTGCACTGTTCGTGACGATGGTGCTGGTTGGCCCGTGGATGATCAACACCTTCGTCGACTACATGCGCGAGGTGTTCCAGGGCATTCCCGCGCTGGCGCACTGACGCCCGCCTGCCGTGATCGACGTCTCCACGGCCCAGCTCTACGGCTGGATCGCCGCCTTCCTGTGGCCGATGTTCCGCCTGCTCGGGCTGATCGCCACCGCGCCGCTGTTCAGTGAATCGACGATTCCGCGCCGCGCCAAGGTCCTGCTGGCCGGTGCGCTGTCGGTCATCGTCTCGCCTACGCTCGGCAATATCCCGAGCGCCACGGTCTATTCCTTCGACGGCTTCCTGATCATCCTCAACGAGGTCGGCATCGGCGTGGCCATGGGCTTCACCATGCGGCTGGTCTTCGCGGCGGTGCAGACCGCCGGCGAGGTGATCGGCCTGCAGATGGGTCTCTCGTTCGCCTCGTTCTACGACCGCTCGTCGGGCGGGCAGACCATGGTGCTGTCGCGTTTCCTGAACATCGTGGCGATGCTGCTGTTCATCGTCCTGGACGGCCACCTGATGATGCTGGCCGTGCTGGTGGACAGCTTTGGCGCGGTGCCCATCGCCGCCACGCCGCTCTCCGGCCACGGCTGGGGCACGGTGGCCAAGGCCGGGTCGATGGTGTTCTCGGCCGGCACGCTGCTCTCGCTGCCGATGATCGCCACGCTGCTCACGCTGAACCTGGCGATGGGGATTCTGAACCGCGCCTCGCCGCAGCTCTCGATCTTCGCGGTGGGCTTCCCCGTGACGCTCCTCGGTGGCATGCTGGTGATGACCCTGGTCATGCCGCAGATGGGCGCCTACATGCAGCACATGGTCGAGGCCGGCCTGGCCACCATGGGCGCCGTCCTCGACCAGCTGGCGCCCTAGGGCGCCCAAGCCGACTAGTTCGCCTGCGGCAGCGCGCCAGCCTGCTGCAGCGCGGCGCGGCCAATCTCGAGCCGCTTCGGCCCCTGATCCATCTTCGGCATGTCCATGTTCATGGCGAACACGTAGCGGTCCTCGCCGCGCGTGAGCGAGCCGACCCACCAGCCCACATCGACACCATCCCGCGCGGACCAGCCGGTCTTGGCCCGCAGCGTGTACGCCGGGGTCTGCTCGATGGTCAGGATGTCATCCAGCGCGTCGTAGCTGCGCGCCGAGATGCCCGGCAGCGTGCGCGCCACCACGGCCCGCATGAAGTCGATCTGCTGGTAGGTGGTGATCTTCAGGTGGTTGTTGAGCCAGAACATGTCCACCGGGCCGCTCACATCCGCATTGCCGAAGTGGGCCGCGCCGAGGAAGCGGCGGTACTGCGCCGTTCCCACGCGCCGCGCCAGCGCCTGATAGGCCGGCACGCACGAGTTCTTCAACGCCAGCCGCAGCGACACATCGCCATTGCACACGGCCGGCAGGATCGGCTTGCCGTGGTGGGTCCAGACCTTGCCGTCCCAGGGGATCTTGTCGTTGTCCACGTCAGCCACGGCGCCGGTCTCCAGCCCGATCAGGGAATTGAAGATCTTGAACGTCGAGGCCGGCGAGTAGGCCTCACGGGCACGCTGCGGGTTGTAGGCGTACAGGCGGGCGGCGCGCACGTCGTAGATCAGCATCGTGCCCTGCGTGCCGGCGGCATCGAAGAGCGGCTTGAGGTTGAGCGGGGCTTCCTTGGGGGCTTCCTTGGCGGTCTGCGCGTGGACCGGCGCGGCCAGCATCAGCGCGGCGGACAGCGAGGCGAGGCAAAGACGGCGGGCAAGACTGGGCAATCTGTTTGGCATGTTCTGCACCTTTCTGAGGGGAGGATCGAAATGTCATGGGATGACAATCCAGGCCCGGATCGTGGTGCGGAGCATAGGCGCTGATCGCCGGGGCGCCAACCCGGCCGGCTGTAACACGCGTAACATGGCGGGGCCCCCAATCGCCCCAATCGCCCCCGCCCCCATGCCCGCCCCGCTCGTCCATATCGACCTGTCCGCGCCCTACCGCGTGAACGGCCGGCCCGCGCGCTACCAGTCCGTCTGGCTGCTGGCGCGCATCTGGCTGGCCACCGCCCGCGACCATGAAGACCTGCCTGCCGCCGCCGTGCGCGCGCGCTTTGCGGAGGCTGCCGATGTGCGGATGATGGTGTCGCGCGCGTTTGCCGATTTCGCGCGCTGGGGGGTGCCGGTGGGCTGGGGCGGCGACACCTCGGCGCCCATCGACCATCTGCGCCCGGCCCGACGCAGCCGGGKCCCGTTCTGGATGCCGCCCGCCAGCGCACGGCGCCTGCGCTTCGCAGCCGGCGGCAAGGCGCTGGGCGCCACCGCCGTGGCGCGCTGGCTGGGCCAGTCCGCCGCCGATAGCACCGATGGCGCCGATGCGGCGCTGCCCGCCGCCGACGATGGCCTCGGCTACGTGATGCGCGACATGGCGTTCTGGAGCCACCTCACCCAGGCCATGCGCGGCGCGCAGGACGGCGTGCCGGGCACGGTCGATGCCGGCGTGGCCGAGTTGTTCCGCGCCGCCCAGCGCAGCGCGGCGGATGACTTCCAGCAGGCGCTGTCGCTGCTCAAGGAGAGCCTGGCGTGGCGCCGCAGCGACCGCCTCGACCAGAGCCGCGCGGCGCTGCGCCGCTTCCACCGCGTCGTCGCGCGGGGCGGCGTCAGCGCGGCCCTGCCCACCTTTGCGGCGATGGGCCACGTAGTGCGCGCGTGGGAGCACTACGCGCGCGGCGACCTGGACACCGCGCAGGGCGAGCTAGCGCGCCTCAACGCCGATGCCGAGCTACGCCCGGTGGTGCGCTACAACCCGCGCGTCCGCTTCGAGACGCTGAACCTGGGCGCACTGGTGCGCAAGAGCCTGGCGMTGCGGCCGGACGATCCCAAGGCCAAACCCGGCAAGGTCGATCGCCCCACCGCCGCGCGCGACGCCCTCCAGGCGTTCTCCGGCGCGCTGCAGGCCGGCTACGAGGCCGATTCGGTCGACGCCGTGCAACACGCCGCCGCCAATATCGGCTGGTCGCTGTGGCTGTTCTGGCAGCACGGGCTGGTCGATGAAGGCCGCGCGCTGGCCGCCGGCGACGTGCAGCGGCAGGCCATGCGCTGGCTGGGCCTGTCCGAATGGATCTGCGACCGCTTCGGCGTGGGCGGCGGCTCGGCCTGGAACACGATCTTCCTGCTGCGCGTGGCGCGCGGCACCGCCGACGTGGAAGCCCCCGACAGCGTGGCCGCGTTCCGCAGCCAGCGCCCCCTCACCGTGGCCGCCGCCATCGACGCCCTGCGCCCCTTCCACGCCCCGTTCGCGCCGGCCAAGGGCTTCGTGCGCTGGTCGTCGGTGGCCGCCTTCGCGCTTGAGGAGCACGACGCTGGCCACGTGCGCTACAACGCGCTCCAGCTCGCCAACCTGCTGATGGAATCGGCCTGGTACCTCACCCACGAGCAGGGCGCCACGGCCATCGCCTATACCGCGATGGAGCGACTGGCGCAGCAGATCGGCACGCTCAGGCCCGCCGAGCGCGGCTTCTTCCGCGCCGGCCTGCGCGCGTTCCCGCCGGAGTTGCGGGCGGCGGCAGCCGAAGCCATGCGCCGCCCGAGCCTCAGCCGCTGAACTGCACGGCCCCAACCGGCAGCGCGCGGCGGCGCCGAGCGTCAGCCACCCCCGCCACATCCCCCGCCCGGCCCGGAAGCCGGAAGAACGCCACCGCCTCATTGAGCATGCGGCCCTGTTCGTCGAGCGAGCGGGACGCCGTGGCGGCCTCGTGCACGAGGGTGGCGTTCTGCTGCGTGACCTGATCGATCTGGACGATGGCCTGGTTGACCTGTTCGATGCCCCGGTTCTGCTCGGCGGACGCTGCGGCGATCTCGTCGACGATGCCGGTCACGCGGGCCACCGCCTGGGTCACCTCGCCCATCGTCTTGCCGGCTTCCCCGGCCAGCACCGCGCCCTCGCTCACCTGCGCCACGGAGACCTCGATCAGCGCCTTGATCTCCTTGGCCGCGCTGGACGAGCGCTGCGCCAGCCCGCGCACCTCGCTGGCCACCACCGCGAAACCGCGCCCCTGTTCCCCGGCGCGCGCCGCTTCCACGGCCGCGTTGAGCGCGAGGATGTTGGTCTGGAAGGCGATGCCCTCGATGATGCCGGTGATATCGGCAATCTTGGCCGAACTGGCGCTGATGCCGTTCATGGTGTCCATCACGCGCCCCACCGTGCCGCTGCCCTGCTGCGCCACCGACGCGGCGTTGCGGGCCAGCTCGCTGGCCTGGCGGGCGTTCTCGGTGTTGTGGCGCACCGTGGCGGTCAGCTCCTCCATGCTCGCGGCGGTCTGCTCCAGTGACGCCGCCTGCTCCTCGGTGCGTGCGGACAGGTCCGCGTTGCCGTTGGCGATCTCGCCCGTGGCATCGACGATACTGGCGCTGCCCTGACGCACGCGCGCCACGGTTTCGGTCAGGCGGTCGTTCATGTCGCGCAGCGCGCCCAACAGGCGGCCAGTCTCGTCGTCCGAATTCACGTCGATGTGCATGCCCAGCTCGCCCCGCGCCACGGTGCGCGCCACGTCCACGGCGCGCTGGATCGGGCCGGTGATGGCGCGCGTCAGCAGCAGGCCGCCCATCAGCCCGAAGACCACGGCGGCCAGCGACACCACGACCAGGAGGTTGCGCTGCGTGCCGTAGTCAGCCTCCAGCGCCGCCACCATCTCGTGCTGGCGCTCGCGCGTGAAGCCGGCGTAGGCGTCGGTGGCCTTGACCAGCTCGGCCAGCAGCGGACGGCACTCCGCATTCATCTTCGCGATGGCCGCCTCCTGCTTCTTGTCCAGCGCGAGGCCGACGATGGCCGTCGCCACCGGGCCGTAGCGCGCTTCCACGCTGGCCATGCCGGCCACGAGGCCGCGCGCGGTCTCGCTGACGCCTTCGCGGGACACCATCTCCCTGAGCTTGGTCATGCGCGCCGCCACATCGTCATGCGCGCGCAGCACCTCGGCCTTTTCCACGTCGAGGTCCGCCTGCGTGGTCACCAGCACCAGATTGCGCGCGGCAATCGCGCGGCGGTCCACGGCGGAGCGCAGTTGCGCGGCCACCTCGGCCCGCGCGTTGAGGCCATCGACATAGGCCTTGAAGCCGCTGGTGGCACGGTTCAGCGCGTACAACGACAGCCCCGACACCAGCAGCACGACCAGCGCCAGCGTGCCAAAACCGGCCACGAGCTTGGTCTTGATGGAAAGATTGCGAAAGCTCACAGTGATCCCCTTTTCCCGAAGGCATGCCTGTCCGATAGGCATGCCGGATGCATGTCACACGCACGCGTGACGGCCGAATCGCTGAGAGCCCGTTCCCCACTCGCTGGCACATCGCGATATGACTGGCTCTGCCCTTGCGGGCGCGCTCGCGATTTGGCGCGCGTACGCGCCGTGCTCTGTCTAGTGCGTGGGCTAACGGCAGGCCGTGGAAAGCTTTACCCCTCCTGCGGGAGGGGTATCCGTAAGGGGGGAATGGTTAACCCGTGAGAAGTGACGGGACCGCCGGTTTCCCCCGTCAATCCGGCTTGGAACGGGGTCGCATTCTAAAATTGCATTTGTAATGCATATTTTATAGAATCGATTCGTCGCGGCGTTCGGCCGTGAATTCAAGCGAGCAACGATGTCCGTCCTGCTGCCGATTTCTCCCCCCTCCCGTCCCGACGCCGGCTATCGCGGCCTGCCCGTCTTCGCGCTCGGCTTCCGTCCGTTCTATTTGCTCGCCGCCGCCTTCGGCGCACTGGCCGTGCCGGCCTGGGTGGCGCTCTACCTCGGCTGGTGGCAGCCGGCCGCGCAGCCGTGGATGGGCACCATGGCCTGGCACGCGCATGAAATGGTGTTCGGCTTCGCGGCGGCGGTGGTGGTGGGCTTCCTGTTCACCGCCGGCAAGGCCTGGACCGGCCTCCAGACACCCCAAGGCCCCTGGCTGGCCGCGCTGGCCGGCACCTGGCTGGCGGCGCGCATCCTGATGTGGGCCGGGCCGGCCTGGGCGGCCATCGCCGTGGATGCGGTGTTCCTGCCGCTGTGCAGCTTCAGCTTCTACCGCCTGCTGCGCCGGGCCAAGAACAAGCGCAACATGGGCCTCGCCATCGCCATGGGGGTGCTGGGCGCGCTGAGCCTGGCCTTCGACCTCGCCGTCGCCAGCGGCCATCTCGGGCTGGCTTTCCAGATGGCCGACGCAGCCACCGGGCTGGTCGTCGTCTTCGTCACAGTGATCGGCGGCCGGGTGATTCCGATGTTCACCACCAACGGCGTGCCGGGCACGCGCATCCGCCGGGTGGAGATGGTCGAGCGCGCCGTTATCGCGCTGACCCTGCTCGCCATCGTCGCCCATGCCTCGATGCTGTCGCCGCTGGCCACCACGCTGCTGGCGCTMGGCGCGGCGGCGGCGCACGGCATCCGGCTGGCCGGCTGGGACCCGCTGCGCACCTGGCGCAAGCCCATCGTTGCCATCCTCCACTTCGCCTATGCCTTCCTGCCGATCGGCTTCCTGCTGATTGCCGGCGCCGCGCAGGGCTGGGTGGACCGCTCCACCGCGCTCCACGCGCTGACCGTCGGCGTGATCGGCTGCGCCATCGTCGCCATGATTACCCGCACCGCGCTTGGCCACACTGGCCGGCGGCTGGAAACCGGCCATCTGGAACACCTGGCCTACGCCTGCATCGTGCTGTCCGCGCTGGTCCGCGTGGCGCTGCCGATCTGGCTGCCGGCGCTCAAGGCGCAGGCGGTGGCCGGGGCCGGCGCGCTGTGGGTGGCGGCCTTCCTGCTCTACCTTGTCAAATACACCCCCTACCTGTTGCGGGTGCGCATCGACGGCAAGGACGGCTGATGCGGGGCTCCCGATGGACGTGATACGATGACCGACAACTGGGGCGTGACTTCGATGCCCCAGTCAATCCATCACCGTTCCTCCAACAAAAAACGGGAGACATCGATGTTCAAATTCGCCGCAGCCCTTGGCGCCGCCGTGCTGTTTGCATCGGCCAGCGTGCCTGCCATGGCCCAGTCCGCGGACGTCCAGTCCGTCACCACCACCGCCGAAAAGCTCCGCGTCGCCATGGTCGATCCCGACCAGGCCGCGCTCTCCGCACTGGTTGCCGAGACGCTGAGCTACGGCCACTCGGGCGGCCGCCTCGACACCAAGGCCAGCTTCATCGGCGACCTGCTCGATAAGAAGTCCGATTTCGTGTCGATCGCCATCACCGACCAGACCGTGTCCGTCTCGGGCGATGTGGCCGTGGTGCGCCACACGCTGTCCGGCGAGACGCTGGATAGCGGCAAACCCGGCACGGTGAACCTGAAGGTGCTTCAGGTCTGGCAGAAGCAGGGCGGCGCCTGGAAGCTGCTGGCGCGGCAGGCGGTCAAGGCCTGACGCGCCCCCGGACGTTATATGACGTCCTATGTTTCGAATGCCTCCTTCGGGAGGCATTTTCGTTTTGGCGCGTCGTATGATGACGGCTTCCCGGTCGTGATTCCGCGAGGTTGACCATGCCTATCGCCTATCTGCGCAGTCTCACGGCGCGCCAGCGCACTGCCTATTCGAACCGGCAGCTAGCCGGTTTCCTGTGCTTCGTGGCGGGCGCGGCCAACGCCGGCGGGTTCCTCGCGGTCAAGCAGTACACCTCGCATATGTCCGGCATCGTCTCGGCGATGGCCGACGATCTCGTGCTCGGCAACTTCGCCCTGCTGCTCCAGGGCCTGGGCGCCTTCCTCTCCTTCCTGCTCGGCGCCGCCTGTTCCGCCATCACCATCAATTGGGCCCGGCGCACCGGCCTGCGCAGCGAATACGCGCTGCCGCTGGTGCTGGAAGCMGCCCTGCTGCTCTGCTTTGGCCTGATGGGCGCGCAACTGGGCCTGAAGCAGTGGCTGTTCGTGCCAGCCACGGTGATGCTGCTGTGCTTCATGATGGGCCTGCAGAACGCGATGATCACCAAGGTTTCCAACGCCGAGATCCGCACCACCCACGTCACCGGCATGGTCACGGACATCGGTATCGAACTAGGCAAGCTGTGCTACTGGAACTGGGCGCCGCCACTGGGCAACCGGCGGCCGGTGACGGCCAACCACGACAAGCTGCGCATGCTCGCCCTGCTGGTGGGACTGTTCTTCGGCGGGGGCGTGGTGGGGGCGCTGGCGTTCAACGGCATCGGCTACACGGCCACGATTCCGCTGGCGGCCCTGCTACTGCTGGTGGCGCTGGTGCCTGTGCTCGACGATCTACTACCGCGCCTCTTCCTGCTGCTGCGCGCACGCCGGCTGGCGCGGCGCAGCCGCCGCTGGGGCCGCCGGCGTTAGTCGCCCGGCCAGCCCGCCAGCCTAGGCCCGCGCCGCGCGCCGCACCGCCTGCGGCGGGAGGCCGAAGCCGCGCACGAAGGCCTCGCGCATATGCCGGCGGTCCCGAAAGCCGGTTTCGCGCGCCACCACGTCCAGCGGGTKGCGGCTCTGTTCGATCATCAACCGCGCCGCCTCCAGCCGCAGGCTTTCGATGGCCTTTGCCGGCGACTGCCCGGTCTCCGCGGTAAAGATCCGGCTGAACTGGCGCGGGCTCAGATGCACCGACTGCGCGAGTTCCTCCACCGTCAGCGCCTGGCTCAGATTTTTGCGCGCATGGTCGATGGCGCGCTGGATGCGGTCTGACTTCGGCGCCATGTCCAGCAGCTCCGAGTGCTGCGACTGCCCGCCCGCGCGCCGCTGCACCATCACCAGCTTGTGCGCGAGGGACCGCGCCGCGTCCGCGCCAAGATCCTTCTCGACCATCGCCAGCGCGAGGTCAAACCCGGCCGTCATGCCCGCCGAGGTCCAGATCGGGCCATCGACGATATAGATACGGTCGTCCTCCACGTGGATGCCCGGGTGCTGCTGCTGCATCGCGCGCGCGTACGCCCAGTGCGTGGTGACGCGCCGGCCTTCGAGCAACCCCGCCTCGGCCAGCACGAAGGCGCCCGTGCAGATCGACGCCGCCCGCCGGGCGCGCGGGGCTGCGCGGCGCACGAAGTCCAGATGCGCCGCCGGCGTCGGCGTGGCGACCGGATCCCCCACGCCAACGATGATCCACGTATCCACCGCCGTGCGCGGCCCGACGGCGCGCGTCTCCACGTGCATGCCCAGCGACGAGCGCACCGGCCCGCCGGCTATCGAGTAGTTGTCGATGGCATAGAACGGCTCCCCCGCCACCATGTTGGCGTACTCGAACACGCTCTGCGTGGCCAGCGCCATCACCTGGAAACCATCGATCAACAGAAATCCGATGCGATGCATTGATCACTCCGCGCCACGCCGTGGCCTATGTCCTGAATCCGTACCATAAACGTCATTTCAGCCATCGTCAAACGACCCTACGATGACATCCATGGATTCGACGAATCCGATCCGACGACACAAACCGATTCAAAGGAGCATCACTATGGCAATCACCCCGACCCCTCCCCTCGGCACGGCCCTGATCACGGGCGCCTCCACCGGCATCGGCGCGCTCTACGCCGAGCGGCTGGCACGGCGCGGCTACAACCTGATCCTGGTGGCACGCAACCGCGAGAAGCTGAACGCGCTGGCCGCGCGCATCACGGACGAAACGCGCCGCGAAGTGGAAGTGCTGGTGGCGGACCTGAACGACCGCGCCTCGCTGGCCACGGTGGAAGCCAAGCTGCGCGAGGACGCCAGCATCACGCTGCTGGTGAACAACGCCGGGGTCGGCACGCACACGCCGCTGCTGGAGAGCGACGTGGACAATATGACGCGGATGGTCGACCTGAACGTGACCGCGCTGACGCGCCTGACCTACGCCGCCGTGCCCGGTTTCGTGGCGCGCGGGCAGGGGTCGATCATCAATATCGCGTCGATCGTGGCCGTGGCGCCGGAGATTCTCAACGGGGTCTATGGGGCGAGCAAGGCCTACGTGCTGGCGCTCAGCCAGTCGCTCCATCACGAACTGAAGGACCAGGGCGTGCGCGTGCAGGCGGTGCTGCCGGGCGCCACGGCCACCGATTTCTGGGCGATTGGCGGCCTGCCGGTGGAACACCTCGACCAGAACATCGTGATGCCGGCGGCGGCCATGGTCGATGCGGCGCTGGTTGGTTTCGACCAGGGCGAACTGATCACGATTCCGTCGCTGCACGCCCTCGACACATGGCAGGCCTATGAAAGCGCCCGCCAGTCGATGATGGGCCAGCTGTCCCGCAACGCGCCGGCCCCGCGCTACGCCACGGCGGGCTGATTTTTATCGCAGCCCAAGCGAGTCAAGCGTCTCCCGCAGGCCCAGCAGCTCGACCATGGTCGCGCCMTGGGCCAGCCGCTCGCGCATCTGGGCCTCCTTCTGCTCGCGCGCCGCGCTCGCGGCGATGACTTCGGGCACCTCGTCGGCGGCCACGATGACGAGGCCGTCGCGGTCCCCCACCACGATGTCGCCGGGCCGCACCGCCGCCCCGCCCAGGATCAGCGGCAGGTTCAGCTTGCCCGGCTGGTGCTTGTTGGTGCCGCGAATGCTGAGCCCCCGGCAGAACACCGGAAAGCCCATCTCGACGATTTGCGAGGCATCGCGCACCGCGCCKTCGATCACCAGTCCGGCAATGCCGATCTGCTGCGCCGCGAAGGTCAGCACATCGCCCCACGGGCCGGCATCGACGAACGCTTTCGCGTCCACCACGAGTACATCGCCCGGGCGCGCCTTGGTCAGCGCGTAGTGGATCATCAGGTTGTCGCCGGGACGGATGTCCACGGTCAGCGCCGGGCCGGCCAGCCGCATGGTCGGGTCCAGCGGCGCGATGCGTGGGTCCACGGCGCCGCGCTGGCCCTGCGCCTCGTGAATCGTGGCGGTGCCCAGGCGCTTGAGCTGGTCGCGCTGGGCGGCGGTAATCGAAGTGGTCATGGCGAAGTTCGATGAAGATCAGTCAACGGTCGCGCCGGAGCGCTTGACCAGCGATTCCCAATACGGCAGTTCCTTGCCGATAAAGGCGCGGAACTGGGCCGGCGTGCCGCGCACATCGCCCGAGCCCATCTCGGCCAGCTTGGCGGCGACGTCCGGCTCGCCGAGCACGGCGTTGAGGTCGTCGTTGAGGCGCTGCACCAGCGGCGCGGGCGTCTCCGCCGGCACGAACAGGCCGTACCAGTTCTCGATCACGAAGCCCGGGAAGCCGGCCTCCTGCATGGTCGGCAGATCAGGCAGCGCGCGGGCGCGCTTGGCGCCGGTAGTGGCCAGCGGCCGGACGCGGCCCGACTTGAGCTGCGGCGCCAGCGCCGTGGTGGTCTCGAAGGCAATCGGCACCTGCCCCGCCAGCACATCACTCAGCGCCGGCCCCTGTCCGCGATACGGCACGTGGATCAGGTCCAGATGGCGCTCCAGCTTCAGCAGTTCGCCAGCCAGATGCTGCGGGCTGCCGCTGCCGCCGGACGCGTAGCTGTACTTGCCCGGCGACGCCTTGACCAGATCCACCAACTGCCCCACGTTATTGGCCGGCAGCGCCGTGTTGACGTAAAGCACCAGCGGCACGGACGCCACCTCGCCCACCGGGGCCAGCGCGCGGGTGGGGTCCAGCTTGAGCTTGTACAGGGTGCGATTGATGACGATGCCGGTGTTGTTGCCGAGCAGCGCCGTGCAGCCATCGCCCTTGGCGCGGCCCACGAACTCGGTGCCGATATTGCTGCTGGCGCCGCCCCGGTTGTCGACGATGACTGGCACGCCCAGCCGCTTCGACAAGCCCGGCGCGACGATGCGCGCGAGGATGTCCGTCGTGCCGCCCGGCGGATAGGGCGAGACGATGCGCAGCGTGGCGCAGGGGTAAGCGGGGGTATCGGCAGCGGCGAGGGCGGTGGAATTCACGCCGGCAAAGATTGCGATAACGGTCGCGGCCAGCACGAAACCGGCAGCCGCGCGCCGGCGCGGGTGGGAGGGGAATGCCATGTCTGTCTCCATCTCTATTTATAGTGTGCGAGGGGCCGGGAGCCCCTTCGCGGCGCCGGGCTCAGTGGCCGGCGCGTTGCAGCGTGTGATAGCCGAACTGGCGACGGGCGTCGCGCAGCGCCATGCCCTCCAGCGCGGCGCCGAGAATCTGGTCCTCCACGTCACGCGTGCGCAGCGCGCGTTCGAACACTTCCTGCGCGCGGGCCTGCGGCACCACCACCACGCCGTCCGGGTCCGCCACGATGAAGTCACCGCTGGCCACGCGCACATCGCCCAGGCTCACCGGCTGCTCCACCGCCCGCACCTGCACGCGGTCCTTGCCGGTGCGCATGAACCGGCCGCGCGCATAGAGCGGATAGCCGGCCGCGTCGGCCTCGGCGGTGTCCCGGCAGACGCCGTGGATCACCGTGCCGCCCACCCCGCGATGCGCGGCCAGCCGGCTCATGATGCCGCCCCAGACCGTGCAGTCCATGCGGCCCGCGTTGTCGAGCACGGCCACGGCGCCCTGCGGAATGTCATCGAGAAAGTCGCCCACCGTGCCCGGCGTGGCCAGGTCCACCGGCACGAAGGCCACGGTGAAGGCCGGGCCGAACACCTGCGGCCGGCCGGCGATGTGCTGGATGCCCAGCGCGCTGCCGGGCAGGCGGAAATAGTCGAGGGCGTCCGAGATCTCGGCGGTCGAGAGTTGGCGGGCGCGGGCCAGCCAGTCGCCGGTGTGGGTGGGATTGGGGGTGTCGCTCATCGTGCTGCGTCTCCTGCTGCTTTTCTGTTTTCCTACCGATGAACGCAGTTTCAAGTAAAGTCCCATCGAGATCAAACATCGAAAAATGGACTCGACTTCAATAAAAATGAACTTGCGGCAGCTACGCTATTTCTGCGAAGTGGTCGATGCGGGCAGCGCGGCGGAAGCCGCCAACCGGCTGTTCGTGGCGCCCACGGCCATCAGCATGCAGCTTGGGCAGCTGGAATCGCTGCTCGGCGCGCCCGTGTTCGACCGGTCCCGCCGCCCGATGACGCTGACCGCGACCGGCCAGTTTCTCTACCCGCGCGCCAAGGACCTGCTCGCGCAGATGCGCCGGCTGGACGAGGAGGCGCGCGCCATCGCCGCCGGCAACCTCGGCTGGCTCGGCATCGGCTTTACCCGTTCGGCTATCTTCTCGATCCTGCCGGCGGCGGTGCAGCGCTTTCGGGAGCAGTATCCGGATGTGCATCTCGATCCACTCGAACTGCTGTCCGAGCACCAGCCAGCGCAACTGCGGCGCGGGCGTATCGACGTGGGCATCTCGCGCTATGTGGGCGAGTTCGAACGGCCGGCGGACCTGCACTACACCACGCTGTTCGAAGACCCCTTCGTGGCCGCCGTGCCGTTGCAGAGCCCGCTGGCACAGCGCAGCGCCATCGCCGCGCGGGAGCTGGACGCGCTGCCGCTGATCCAGTATCCGAAGGACCCGCAGAGCGTGTTCGCCAGCCATATGGTGGCGGCGCTGCGCGACGCCGGTGCCCATCCCACCCCGGGGCATGAGGCCATCGAGATCCATACCGCGCTGGGACTGGTGGCGGCCGGGCTCGGCTTCACGCTGGTGGGCGCGTCGGTGGCGGCGCCGAACCGCACCGACGTCGCCTTCGTGCCGATCGACGATCTCCGCGTGCGCGCCACGCTGGTGGCCGTGACCCGCGCCGGGACATCGAGCCCGGTGATCGACGCCTTCGTGGCCGCCCTCGCCGCCTCCCGCCCCGCCTAGACCGTCACCACGATCTTGCCGAACTGGGCGTTGGACTCCAGGTAGCGGTGCGCGGCGACGATGTCGTCGAAGGCGAAGCGGCGGGCGATGACCGGCGCCAGCGAGCCATCACGCACGCCGTCGAGGATGAACGCCTTGGCCGCCGCCAGCTTCGCCGGGTTGCCGATGACCTCGTGGACGAGGTAACCGCGCAGCGTCAGCCGCTTGCCGAGGACGGTGGCCAGCGGGAACGGCGTGGGCGCGGGGTCCAGCCCGCCGTATTCGATCAGGATGCCGCCCGGCGCCATGGCGGCGGTGAGCGGCGTGAACAGCGGGCCGCCGATCGGATCGAAGACCACGCGCGCGCCCCGGCCGCCAGTGATGGCGTCGATGCGCGCGGCCAGATCCTCGTCTTCCGATGCCACGACGTGGGCGACGCCCTGCGCCCGCAGCGCGTCGCCCTTGGTGGCGCGGCGCGTGACGGCAATCGGCGTGGCGCCGACCCGGTTGGCGATCTGGATGGCAGCCAGGCCGACGCTGCTCGACGCGGCCGTCACCACGACGAAGTCGCCCCGGCCCAGCGCGGCGATATCGATCAGCGCACCGTAGGCGGTCAGGGTCGGCATCCACAGGGCGGCGGCCTGGGCCCAGTCCAGCGCCGCCGGGTGCCGGACCACCGCTGCGGCCGGCATCGTAATGATCTCCCCGTAGGTCGGCCAGCGCGCCATCGAGATGGGCGGGATCACGCTAACTGCATCACCGACGGCCACCTCGCGCACCCCCTCCCCCACCGCCGCGACAATGCCGGCCGCCTCCAGCCCCAGCCCGGACGGCAGCGGCGGCGTTTCTATATAGATGCCCGCGCGCATCAGCGCCTCGGCCCGGTTCAGCCCGAGCGCCTTGACCCGGATCTGCACCTCGCCGCGCGCGGGCGGCGGCACCTCGACGTCTTCGATCCGGAGCACCTCCGGGCCGCCATGTGCGTGGAAACGGATTACGCGTGTCATCGGTGCCATCACTCGCCTTATTCGTCTTGATTGGGAACGAATACACTATGGCAGGCCGCCCATCCGCGATAAATGGCCGGTTTTCCAGAACACTGATAACCAGGAGTTTCTAATATGGACCGGCTGACTAGCATGGCCGTGTTTGTGAAGGCGGTGGATCTCGGCTCGTTTTCGGCCGCCGCCGACGCGCTCGAGMTATCGGGCCCGATGGTCGGCAAGCATGTCCGGTTCCTGGAAGAGCGGCTGGGCATGCCGTTGATCACCCGCACCACGCGGCGCCAGAGCCTGACCGAGTTCGGCCGCGAGTATTACGACCGCTGCCGCGTGGTGCTGGCCGAGGTGGACGCCGCCGATGCGCTGGCCGCCGACCATGCCGACAAAGGCGAGCAATCAGCCCCGCCGCGCGGCCGGCTGCGCGTGACCGTGCCGGTGCACTTCGGTCGGCGCTGCGTGGCGCCGGTGCTGCTGGCGCTAACGCGGCAATATCCCGGGCTCGAACTCGACCTGTCGTTCAGCGACCGTTTCTCGGACTTGATCGAAGACGGCTTCGACCTGGCCATCCGCACCGGGGAGCCGGACGACAAGGCCGGTGTGGTGGCGCGCCGCGTGGCGCGGCAGATCATGATCGTGTGCGCGTCGCCCGGCTATCTGGCCGAGGCCGGCACGCCGCTGGGGATCGATGACCTGGCGGGGCATCGCGCCGTGGTCTACCGGCGCTCGGGGCGCATCCGTCCGTGGCAGTTGCCGGGCGACGATGGCGCGCCGGCGCCGCTCCTGCCCGCCCATCAGGTGCGGATGGACGATCTCGACGCCCTGGCTGACGCCGCCGCGATGGGCCTCGGGCTGGCATGGCTGCCGTACTGGCTGGTCCGGGACCGGATTCAGGCGGGCACGCTGGTCCACCTGCTGCCCGAGCGGCCCGGTTTTCCCTACGATGCCTACGCACTGTGGCCGCACACGCCCCACACGCCCCACCTGCCACGCAAGGTGCGCGTGGCCGTGGATGCGCTGGCGGCCGAACTGCCGCGCATGATGGCGTGAAACCACGAGTGCTGGGTGGCTTCCTCGACCTGTGGCAGCCCCGCTCGCTGATCGTCGATGCCGGCACCACCGCACCGGCCAGCGGCAGCTTCCCGGCCGTGGTGGCCTCGGACTGGACCGGCGTGCCCGGCGACGCCACCGACGGCACCGACGGCACGATCCGCAACGCCGCCGTGCTCGCCGCCAACATCGACTACGTGGCCACCGTGACCGCGTAGCGCACCGCCGCGCAGGCGCTAGAACACGCCGAGCGCGATGCCGGCCGCCAGGCCGGCGCCCAGCTCGGCGCATTGGTCCAGGTCGTCCTGGTCGATCTGCTTCGTGGCGAGGATGGCTTCGGGCGTCTGTGCGTGCGTGCAGACAATCAGCGTCGGCGCCACGCGGTTGAGGCGCCAGCCGGTGGCGATGCGCTCAAGCTGGCGCTGCGCGTTCTGGCCGTCACTGCCGGCGCAGATCATCGCCGCGTAGGGGCGGCCGTTCACGCGGTCCAGCACCGGGTAGTAGCAGCGATCGAAGAAGTCCTTCATCAGGCCGGACATCGCGGCCAGATTCTCCGGGGTGGCGAACAGGTAGCCGTCGGCGGCCAGCACATCGGCCGCGCCGGCCTCGGTGGCGCGCAGCAGGCGGACATCCACGCCCTCCTGCCCGCGCGCCGCCGTGGCCGCCGCCTCGGCCATCTGCGCGGTGCCGCCGGTCATCGTGTGATAGACGATCAGTAAGGTCTTCATGGTGCGCCGACTCTACCATGTGGCACGGGCGGCACCGGCGCACCCGGGGGTACCGAATCGGCCTACTTGCTGCCCTTGACCGTGGTGTAGCTCGTGATCAGGTTGCGGTAGTCGGGAATGTGGTTCGAGAACAGCGTGCCGAGCCCCTCGATGTCGTTGCGCCAGTCGCGGTGCAGCTCGCACGCCACGCCGAACCAGCTCATCATCTGCGCGCCGGCCTGGGCCATGCGGTTCCAGGCCGCGTCCCGCGTGATCGGGTTGAAGGTGCCGGAGGCATCGGTCACGACGAAGACGTCATAGCCTTCCTCGATGGCGGACAGTGCCGGGAAGGCGACGCAGACCTCGGTGACCACGCCGGCAATCAGCAGCTGTTTCTTGCCGGTGGCTTTCACGGCGGCGACGAAGTCGGCGTTGTCCCAGGCGTTGATCTGGCCGGGGCGCGGAATGAACGGCGCCTCGGGGAACATCGTCTTCAGTTCCGGGGCGAGCGGGCCGTTCGGGCCATCCTCGAAGCTCGTGGTCAGCACGGTGGGCAGGCCGAAATATTTGGCGCAATCGGCCAGCGCCAGCACGTTGTTCTTGAACTTGTCGGGGTCGATATCACGCACCAGCGACATCAGGCCGGCCTGATGGTCCACCAGCAGCACGGCGGCTTGGGACTTGTCTAGGCGGTTGTACTTTTGGGTCATCATGCGCTCCAAAGGAAGCCTTGGGCGAGCGGACGGGCATCCGCCCGGCGGGGGTGGCCCTGCGGGCCAGACTCCGCTGCGAACGGCGGAGTGAAGTCCACTGTAGGCGATCCATCGGCAGCGCGGCAGTCGTGAATGCAACGCGCAGCGGGCCGGTGAAGGCGCGCTGCGCGGGACTGCCATCGGAAAAATCGGACCAGATCCGACCCGGTCAGACGAGATTGATCTCGATATGGACGTTGCCGGTGAGGGCCTTCGAGTACGGGCAGGTCTGGTGCGCGGTCTCCACCAGCGCCTGCGCCACATCGCGCGGCACGCCCGGCAGGCTCACGTTCAGGCGTGCCTGCAGCAGGTAGCCATCGCCGCCCTTGCCGAGGTCCACTTCGGCGTCCACGGCGGTATCGCCCGGCAGTTGCACCTTGCGGGCCTTGGCCGCGATGCCCATGGCGCCGATGAAGCACGCGGACCAGCCCGCAGCCAGCAGCTGCTCCGGGTTGGTGCCGATGCCGCTGGTGCCCGGCGAGGACAGCTTGATGTCCAGCCGGCCGTCGTCGCTGCGTGCCGAGCCGTCACGGCCGCCGGAGGTGATGTGGACTTTGCCGGTGTACAGCACGTTTTCGATACGGGTCATGTCGATTTCCAGTGTTTCGAGGTTGCAGGTTGAAGAGCGTGGATCCAATCGGGCAAATCAGGTGACGCAGGTGACTCAGGTGACTCAGGCGTAGGCGCCGTCGAGGTACGGATCGACCGTGCGTGCCGGGTCGGCCGAGACGCCGGTGCGGTCCATGCCGGCCACGATGCGGGCGCCGTCCGTGTACGGATCGACATTGCGGGCGCCATCGGTGAACGGGTCGACGTTGCGGGCKCCGTCGCTGTACGGGCTGCGGGCGTCCTGCACCGAGCGGGCACCGTCGCTGTACGGGTTGCGGGGTTCTTGCACCGAGCGGGCGCCGTCGGTGTAGACATCACGGGAGCCGGTGACGGCGGCTTGGGCGCCGGCAGCGGCGGCAACGAGGGCGACGGCGAGAACGAGGCGCTTGGCGATGGAGGTCATGATCGTATTTCCTTGAAGTTTGGGTTCGGTAATCAATTAAGGATTGCGAGGCGGGTTACGGTGCGTCTGGTTTGTTTCGCTTGCCGCGCTGCCACGGAATGCATTTAAGACGACGGACGTATCGCGCCCGTAGCGATTTGAGGGCCTTACTGTCAGGGCACGTATCGGTGCGGGAGCCAGATACAAAGGCGTACAAAAAGGGGCGGGGCGGAGGGGGAGGCAGATCGCGATCGGCGGGATTCGGGTGACGGATGGGGCCGAATCGGAGCCGGAGGAGACCAGATCGGACCCGAATCGGACCCAGACCGGGCAAATCGGACGCAACCGGGCCGATCGGCGAGCCCGCCGGCCACCGCCATGTATCACTCTGTATCTGGCGACGGCCTCGCCACAGTGGCATACGCCCAGCCGCGCTGGCGACACATCGGCGATATGCGCAGCGGGTCTGATCGAGGCAAGCCAATCTTCCTACCGGATGCCAATCATGACCCTGCTGATACTTGCCTATATAGGTGGCGCTCTCACCATCCTGAGCCCGTGCATCCTGCCGGTGCTGCCGTTCGTGTTCGCACGCGCCGGCCAGCCCTTTGTGCGCAGCACGCTGCCGATGCTGGCCGGCATGGCGCTGACCTTCGCCGCCGTGGCCACGCTGGCGTCGGTGGGCGGCGCCTGGGTCGTGCAGGCCAATCAGGTGGGACGCTACGCCGCGCTGGTCCTGCTGACGATTTTCGGCGCGAGCCTGCTGCTGCCCGCGCTGGCGGACCGGCTGGCCCGCCCCGTGGTGGCGCTCGGCAACCGGCTGGCCGGCGATGGCGACACCTCCACGGTGTGGCGCTCGCTGCTACTCGGCGTGGCGACCGGCATGCTCTGGGCGCCCTGCGCCGGCCCGATCCTTGGGCTGGTGCTGACCGGCGCGGCGCTCAACGGCGCCAGTGTGCAGACCTCGCTGCTGCTGGCCGCCTACGCGGCGGGCGCCGCCAGCTCGCTGGCCGTGGCGCTGGGCATCGGCGGCCGGGTCTTTGCGGCGATGAAGCGGTCGATGGGCGCCGGCGAGTGGCTGCGGCGCGGCCTGGGCGTGGGCGTGCTGGCTGGCGTGGCGATCATCGGCACCGGCACGGACACCGGCCTGCTGGCGCGGCTGTCCGCCGGCAGCACCACCGGCATCGAACAGGCGCTGCTCAATGCGGTGGAGAAGGCGCGCGACATGCCGCCGCAGTCCGCCAACGTCGCCAATGACGCCAGTAACGCCAACAACGGCATGCTGCTGGCGGCTAACGACGCCCGCGTAGGCTTCCCGGGCGGTGTGTCGGGCGCCTTGCCCCCGCTGCCGGTCGAAGGCCGCCTGCCCGCGCTGGACGGCGCGGTGCAATGGCTCAACTCGGCCCCGATCACGCGCGAGCAGTTGCAGGGCAAGGTCACGCTGGTCTACTTCTGGACCTATTCCTGCATCAACTGCATCCGCTCCCTGCCCTACCTGCGCGCCTGGGCCGACAAGTACAAGGACCAGGGCCTGACCGTGATCGGCGTGCATACGCCCGAGTTCGCGTTCGAGAAGCAGCCCGAGAACGTGCGCCGCGCGGTGGCGGACTTCCGCATCGGCTTCCCGGTGGCCATCGACAGCAACTACAGGATCTGGCGCGCCTTCGACAACAGCTACTGGCCGGCGGCGTATTTCGTGGATGGTCGCGGCAATATCCGCCATCACCAGTTCGGCGAAGGTGGCTATGCGACCTCGGAACGTGTGATTCAAGCGTTGCTTGCGGAGGCCGGCGACAAGTCGGTGGCCACGGGACTGGTTGCGCCGGAGGCGCGCGGTGCGCAGGCCATGCCTGACCTGAACAACGTGCGCTCGGGCGAGACCTATGTCGGCTACCAGCAGGCCACCAACTTTGCCTCCCCCGGCGGCCTGCGGCCCGATGCGGCGCGCGACTACACGGTCGGCAAGCTGGACCTGAATAGCTGGGGGCTGTCTGGCCGCTGGACCGTGGAAGCGGAGCAAGGGACACTTGACCGCGCCAACGGCACCATCGCCTACCGCTTCCATGCCCGCGACCTGCACCTCGTGCTCGGCCCGGCGGCCAATGGGCAGGCGGTGCGCTTCCAGGTGACCATCGACGGCAAGCCGCCCGGCGCCAGCCATGGTGCGGACACCGATGAGAACGGCAATGGCGCGGTCACGCAAACCCGGCTCTACCAGCTGGTGCGGCAGGCGGGCGAAGTCGGCGACCACACGTTCGAGATCCGCTTTCTCGATCCGGGCGTGCAGGCTTACGCGTTCACCTTCGGCTGATGTCTGAATACGTGAGTTAATCGTCACTTTTTCGGGGCTTCCTCCCGATTGCGGTAAACTACGCCCCGTTCTGCCGGCCGGGGCGTCGCTGCATCCAGCCCCACCCAGCATCATTTGCCCGGCAAACACCCCTCTGCTTCACCTTCGCTCCGGGGACTGCGCCGCCCATCGCGCGCAGCCGCCCGGTCATTGACCTGCGCCCCCCCCATCCGGGACCGATCCGGGACCGATCCGGGACCGATTCGGAACCCATCCGGGACCCATCGTGGACCGCGCGCAGGACTGAATCCCTCAGGCAGTTTGTCTGACCCTCCCTCCCGGGGCACGCGCGCGTGTGCCGCGGGCGGATCCGTTTTCCGGAGGACAACGCAATGAAGAAGCCAGCCAGCCTTTGGCTGCTTGCGGCCGGGCTCCTGCCCGTCGCCGCCCACGCCGCACCGGGCGTGACCCTGTACGGCATCGTCAGCTCGGCGGTGCGCTATACGTCGAACATCGACGGTCATCACAACGACCAGGCCGCGCTGGTCTCGGGCGGCATGGTCGGCAGCCGCTGGGGCCTGAAGGGCGATGAAGACCTGGGCGGCGGCCAGCACGCGATCTTCCAGGTGGAAAGCGGCTTCGCCAGCGACGACGGCCGCGCGTCCTACAACGCGCTGTTCGGCCGGCAAGCCTGGGTGGGCCTGAGCGGCGACTGGGGCAGCCTGACCTTCGGCCGCCAGTACAACGCGCTCAACAACATCGGCTGGGCGTTCGATCCGCTCGACCAGGGCTGGGGCAATTTCTGGTCCGATCCGCTCTACATCGGCGGGGACATCTTCTTCCAGGACTACCGCATCGACAACAGCGTGGTCTACCAGCGCACCGTGGGGCCATTCTCGGTCCAACTGGACTACGGCGCCGGCGAGCAGGCCGGCAGCATGGGGCGTGGCACCACGCTCGGCGGCGGGGTGAAGTACCAGCAGGGGCCGGTGGTGCTCGGCGTGGCGTACGACCAGCGCCGCAGCGACGATGGCGCCAACACGCTGCGCAACTACTCGGTGGGGGGTTCCTACGCGTTCGGCAAGGCCACGGCCTACCTCGGCCATATGGGCCGGCGCGAGTCCGCTGGGGATGCGCGCTTCGCCATCTCCTTCGTCGGGCTGGGCTACCAGCTGACGCCGGCGTTCCACGTCTCGGGCGCCTACTACCGCTACCAGCAGTCCGGCGACGTGACCACGCAGTTCCAGGACACCCCGGTGCGGCTGGGCGGCGGCAACGCGGACAGCATCGCGCTGGTGGGCGACTACGCGCTCTCCAAGCGCACCAGCGTCTACGTGGAGGCGGATATCGTGCATGCGCGCGGCGGCGCGGTGGGGCGGGAGACCGAGTACTGGGCCGGTACGCCGGCCACGGACGTGGACGATTCCACCCGCATCGGCGTGATGGTGGGCATGCGACACCATTTCTGAAGCCGCGCTATCATCGCCCGCTCAGTCCGTTACATCTGTTAAACCCGGGAGCCGCGATGACCGCGAACATGGACACCATCGAGATCAAGGCGTTTCTGCCKGCGCAGGATTTCGACCTGTCGAAGCGTTTCTACCTCGACCTCGGCTTTACGGAGGCGTGGGGCAGCGACGAGATGGCCTACCTGCACGCGGGGCGCTCGAGCTTCCTGCTGACGCGCTTCTACGAGAAGCCGTTCGCCGAGAACCTGATGATGTCGCTGCTGGTGGTGGATGTGGAGGCCTGGTGGCAGCACGTGGTGGCCCAGGACCTGGGCGCGCGCTACGGCGTGCGCGTGAACCCGCCCGAGGACCGGCCCTGGGGCATGCGCGACTTCACGATCGACGATCCGTCCGGGGTGCTGTGGCGGATCGGCCAGTCCATCGACCAGCCGGCCTGATGGCTGCCTGATGGCTGCCTGATGGCTGCCTGATGGCTGTCCTGGCTCCCTTCCTTCCGCTTCACGCTTATGTCTTCCGATTCGATTCTTTCCCCCCGTGAGCCCGGCGACACCGCCTTCTACCAGCTGTTGGCCGATAGCTACCAGCGGCTGCTCGGCCGCACGCTGGTGCCCGAGCCGATGCCGGCCGGCAAGGCGGCCCGCTGGCTCTACGAGGAGGCGCCGTTCGCGGTGCTCGCCCACAACACCGCGCCCGATCCGGTCTTCGTCTACGGCAACCTGGCCGCCCAGCAGCGTTTCGAGTACGACTGGGCGGGCATCACGCGGCTGCCGTCCCGGCTCTCCGCCGAGCCGCCCAACCAGGCGGAGCGGCAGGCCTTCCTGGCGCGCGTCCAGCGCGTGGGCTACGAGACCGGCTACACCGGCGTGCGCATCACGCGCACCGGCAAGCGCTTCATGATCGAGGAAGCCACGCTGTGGCAACTGATCGACGCCGATGGCGTGCTGCACGGGCAGGCGGTGATCATTCCCCGGACGCGCGACCTGTAGGCAGGCGCCCCCGCCGTGACTTGAGCGTTACTTGACCGGGGCCACCAGCGGCACGCCCTTCCGGACGACGTACGTCGCCAGTTCCGAGGCCTTGCCGTGCCCCACGTTCTTGGCCACGTGCGCGGTGCCGTCCGGGATGAACAGCGCCTCGCCCGCCTTCAGCGTCACCGGCGCGCGGCCCTCCAGCTGGTATTCGAGTTCGCCCGCCAGCACGTAGGCGATTTCCTCGCCCGGATGGGCATGCTTGATCGAAACCGCGCCCGGATCGAAGTCCACCCGCACCTGCACGGCTTCGCGCCCCGGCGTGCTCAGGTCGCTCCGCACCAGGTCCGTGCGGTGGAGGCCGACGTTCTGGGCGTGCGCGGCCTGGAACAGGCCGGCGCCGATCAGCAGGGCGGTAGCGGCGAGGATGCGGCTGGAGGTACGGGTCGAAGTCATGGGAAGCCTTTGCGTTGCAGTGGAAAGAGTCGCCATTGCATCGCGCTGGTGTGTGGCGGATGTATCGGGCCGGGGACGGTTCTGTATGCCGATGTACGAACGCCCGGCGCCGACATGCGGCGATACAATGTCCGCCACGCCCGCACCGCTGCGGGCCGGCGCCCTCCCCCAACGTAGGTTTCCGACTGCTACCCCATGACCGTAGACAAGCCACTTCTTGACGCCTTCGCCCCGACCGGCGTGCTGCGTGCCTCGATCAACCTGGGCAATCCGATTCTTGCGCACCGCGCGGACGCTGGTGGCGCGGGTGGCGCGGGTGGCGTGTCCGTGGACCTGGCCGGCGCGCTGGCCGAGCGGCTGGGCGTGAAGCTCGAACTGGTGGTGGTGGAGACMGCCGGCAAGTCGGTCGATCTGGTGGCGAACGAGCAGGCCGATATCGGCTTCTTCGCCATCGATCCCAAGCGCGGCGCCAGCATCGCCTTCACGGAGCCCTACGTGCTGATCGAGGGCTACTACCTCGTGCACAACGACTCGCCGGTGCGCACCAACGCCGATGTCGATCACGCCGGCACCCGGGTGGTGGTCGGCAAGGGCAGCGCCTACGATCTGTTCCTGTCCCGCGAACTCCAGCATGCGGAGATCGTGCACGCGCCGTCGTCGCAGGAGGTGGTCCGCACCTTCCTCGAACAGGATCTCGACGTGGCCGCCGGGGTGCGCCAGCAACTGGAGGCGGATATCCGGGGCCTGCCCAACCTGCGCCTGCTGGACGAGCGCTTTATGGTGATCCGTCAGGCGATGGGCGTGCCGAAGTCTCGCGGCGACGCGGCGGCGGCCTTCCTGGCGGCGTTCGTCGAGGAGCGCAAGGCGTCCGGCGCGGTGGCGGCGGCGCTGCAAAAGCACCGCATCCAGGGCGCGACCGTGGCGCCGTTGGCGGCGGGCTAACCCATCGACGAGCCTCAGCGGCCGACGAAGGTCGGCTTGCGCTTCTCCGCGAAGGCCGTCGCCGCGTTCCGATAGTCCTCGCTCTGGTCGCTGCGGCGCGTGGCCTCCGCAATGGCGTCGCGCGCGGCATCGAGCTGGCCGGCGGCGATGGCGTTGAGCTGGAGCTTGATGCCGGCGATGGAGAGCGGCGCGTTGTCCATCATCGGACGGCCGAAGGCCATGGCGGCGGCGACCGGGTCGTCGTCGGCAGATAGCGCGTCCAGGAATCCGGCCTGATAGGCCTCTTCCGCCTGGACGAGGTCGCCGGAGAAGAGCCAGCGGCGGGCGGCACTGAGCCCGATCAGGTGCGTCAGCCGCACCAGCTGGATCGTCGGATACATCAACCCCAGCTTGGCGACCGGCACGCCGGCCCGCACGCTGCCATCCCCCACGCGGAAGTCGCAGCACATGGCCAGGCTCAGGCCGCCGCCCACGCACGCGCCTTGCACGGCGGCGATGACGGGGACCGGGCAGTCCTGCACGGCGKCGTACGCCTGCTGGATCACCGCGCGGTAGGCGTCCGCGGCCACCGGATCGGACAGCACGCTGCGGAACGCGAGGATGTCGTCCCCGGCGCAGAAGTGGCCGCCGGCCCCGGTCAGCACCACCAGTTGCAGCGCGCCCCGCTCGGCGGCGAACGCGCGGAAGCGGTCGCGCAGGTCGGTCCAGGCGGCGAGGTCACAGGCGTTGCGCCGATGGGGGCGGTTGATCGTCACGATGGCCACGCGGCCGTCGTCGCGGAACTCGGTCACGATCTCCGAGGGTTGGGTGTTCGATGCGTTCATGGCGGAATTCATGTCCAAAGTGGCGGGCCCCCCCGGGGGCGCCCCGTTCCTATTCCTATTCCTATTCCTATTCCTATTGTGCGGCGATGCGGGTTTCCTGGATCACGCGCGCCCATTTGGCGACTTCGCCCTTGAGCCGGTGATCGGCATCATCGGCGCTGCCCAGCACCACGTCGATGCCCTGGGCGGCGAAGCGCGCCTTGACGTCGGGCATCTGCAGGATCTTCTGCAACTCGGCGTTGAGCCGCGTGACGATGGGCTTGGGCGTGCCCTGACGGACCAGCACGCCGTAGGTGGACGGCACCACGAAGTCCTTGAGCCCGGCCTCGGCCACCGTCGGCACGTCCGGCAGCGCGCCGATGCGCTGCGGCGTGGCCACCGCCAGCGCCCGCACCTTGCCGCTCTTGATGGCGGACAGCGCCGTGGGCCCGGTGGCGAACATGATCTGGATCTGGCCGCCCAGCAGGTCCGCCACGGCCGGCGCGGCACCCTTGTACGGCACGTGCAGCAGTTCCAGGCCGGCCTGGCGGCGGAACATCTCGCCGGCTACGTGCTCGATCGAACCATTGCCGGACGACCCGAAGGCCAGCGTGTTGGGCTTGGCCTGGGCCAGCCGGATCAGGTCCTGCACGCTGTTGGCCGGGAGGTCATGGCTCACCAGCAGCACGATCGGCAGGTTGCCGACAATCGCCACCGGCGTGAAGTCGCCGGCGAGGTTGTAGCCGTTGGCCTTCTGCAGCAGGGCGGCGTTGATCGAATAGGAGGTCAGCGCGGCCATCAGCACCGTGTAGCCGTCCGGCGCGGACCGGGCGACGAACTGCGCGCCAATGTTGCCGGAGAACCCGGGCTTGTTGTCCACCACCACGGGACGGCCCAGGCTCTCGGCAAGCTTCTGGCCCAACAGGCGCCCCACCACGTCGACGGCACCGCCGGCGGGATAGGGAACGACCAGGTTGACCGGTTTTTCGGGGTACTTTTCCTGCGCGATGGCCGGCGCGGCCATGAAGGCCACAGCACAGGCCGACGCACAGGCCAGGAGGATGTTCGTGGCCAGCGTGGCGACGCGTGCCGGGGTACTGCGACCAGACTTTGACAGCATGGAAAGACTCCACTGAGACGAAAGGACGCACCGGCCGGGAAACCTCGCCCGACCGGGGGGGGGCATGCCCAAGGGGGCATCAGGGCATCAGGACATCAGCCGCGGGCCTTGCCGACGCGATAGCCGCTCTGTTCGAGGTCCCAGACGCCCGCCACATCGCGGGACAGCAGCTTCTTCTGGATGCGCTGCGTGGGCGTTTTCGGGAATTCGTCGATAAAGGCCACGTAGCGCGGCACCTGGAAGTACGGCATGCGCGACTCGGACCACTGGATCAGCGCGAGCGGGTCGAGCGTCCCGCCGCCCTCCTGCCGCACGCGGATGAAGATCTTGAGTTCGTCCTCGCCCAGGTCGCTCGGCACGCCGACCAGCGCGCACTCCTCCACCAACGGGTGCTCGGCGATCACCCGCTCCACCTCCCACGCGGAAATATTGATGCCCCGCCGCCGGACGGTGTCCTTCTTGCGGCCGGCGAAGGTCAGGAAGCCGTCCGCATCGCGCCGCGCCAGATCGCCCGTGCAGAACCACTCGCCACGCATGGCCGAGGCCTCGGCCTCGGGGTTGCGGAAGTAGCCCAGGAAGGCCAGCCCCGGCGCGTTGGCGCGTACGACGATTTCGCCGGGCTCGCCCACCGGCACGGTACGCCCGTCATCGTCGGTCAGGTCCACGTCGAAGTAGCCCAGCGGCTTGCCGATGGAGCCCGCCGGGCCCGCCGGATTGACCGTAACGAAGGTKATCATCTCGCTCAGGCCGTAGCCCTCGCGCATCTCCACGCCAAAGCGCTCGGAGAACGCCTTCCACAGCTCCGGCGGGCACCCGCCGCCCCACGCCACGCGCACCTTGTGCTCCCGGTCGTTATCGCGCGGCGGCTGCTTGAGCAGCATCGGCACCACGCTGCCGAGATAGTGGATGTGGGTCACGCCATGGCGCCGCACCTGATCCCAGAACTGCGAGGCGCTGAATCGATCGACCATGGCCAGCGTGGTGCGCTCGATCAGCGCGGAGATCAGCACAGCCACCCCGGCGCCGTGGTGCAGCGACTCCCACAGCAGGAAGACGTCGCCGGCCTGCGCGCCGGTCAGCCGCAGGATGCCCATCGGGCCCGCGCGCAGCGTGCGGTCGGACTTCAGCACGCCCTTCGGGGCGCCGGTGGTGCCGGAGCTGGGGGTCAGCGCCAGGATGTCGTCCGGCTGGGTGACGTGGGCCGGCGGCGTTTCCGGGCACGCCGCGAAGGTGGCGAAGTCGTCCCGGCCCTGCCCTGCCCCGCGCCACAGCACCGACATCGACGGCCGGTCCTGCCGGATGGGCGAGAGCGCCTCGGCATAGTCCGCGTCGGCCAGCACCGCGGCCGGCTCGAACTGCTCGAACAGGTGCGACAGGGCGGCGCCGTGCAGATGCACGTTCACCGAGACCCGCACCAGCCCCAGCCGCGCCAGCGCCAGGATGGCGACGATATGGTCCGGGTGGCTCGGCAGCATCAGCGCCACGCGGTCCCCCGGCTGGAGGCCGGCTGCGGCGAGGCCGTTGGCCACCTGGTTCACGCGCCGGTCGAGGGCGGCAATCGTCAGCACCTCGTCGTGGAAGCGGCAGTAGATGTCGTCAGGCGTTTCCCGCGCGCGGCGGGCAAGCAGCGCGGAAATGGTTTCCGAGGCGACCGGGGGAATATCGATGTGAGTTTCCGAAGACATGGGAGATGGCAGGACAGCGTTGATCTGATCGACAGGAAGGACTCGGGCGGCTCAGGCGGCGGTGGCGCGGCGGCGTTCACGCTCGGCGAAGAACGCTTCCATCATGCGCGCCGGTTCGCCCGAGGCATAGGATTCGCGGTGGATGCGGATACCGGCCTCGATGGCATCGCGGAAGCCGGCTTCGGTCATTTCCTGCAGGCGGGCCTTGTCGAGCTTCATGGCCACCGGCGGCTTGCCGGCCAGCGACTCGGCGATCTCCATGGCGCGGGCGTGCACCGCCTCGCGCGGCACCAGATAGTGGATCAGGCCGATGGCGTGGCACTCCTGCGCGTCCATCATGCGGCCGGTCAGCGTCAGCTCGATGGTGCGCGACAGGCCGAGCATCTCGCGCATGATCCACGGTCCCGTGACGCTGGCGATGCCGGCGTTGATCTCGGGCTGGCCCATCTGCACTTCCGGGTGGCCGACGCGGATGTCGCCCAGCAACGCCACCTGGAACGCCGAGCCGGCGGCGGTGCCGTTCAGGGCCATCACCAGCGGCTTGGGCAGGCTGCGCAGCGTGTCGTAGAAGGTTTCCCATTCACGCAGCCAGACTTCGGCGCGGTCGGCGTCGAAGTCATGCGCCTCTTCGAGATCCTGGCCGGCGGAGAAAGCCCGCTCGCCGGCACCGGTCATGACGATGGCGCCCACAGCGGGGTCCTTGGCGAAGGCGCCCAGCGCCGCCAGGATCTCGCCGCGCATGGCGGTGTGCCAGGCGTTGAGGCGCTCCGGGCGATTGAGGGTGATCACGCCGATGGCGCCGATGCGTTCTGCCTTGATGTCTCGGTACATAGTTATCGCATAGAAATAGTAAGTTAGTGAATCGAAATATAAAGACATCGCGGCGGCGGTGCAACCGGTTTTCGACTAAGGGTTTACCCGCGTCTATTTGGCGCAAACGGGTGAAAGTGGGCGTGCCGCGTCGCTACCGCATGCAAAAGGAGGACCACGTCGGGGGCGAAGCTGGCGCGCAGTCACCGGGGGGCGGTGACTGCGTGGGGGTATGACAGGGGAAGGGGTAAGGCGGGCGAGGAGGCGGGAGAACTCAGGCGCGGCTGGAGATGGCGCGGCCTGCGGCAATCAGCAGCGACGCGACGCGCTGCTCGTCTTCCGCGCCCTTCCAGCGGGCCCGCGACACCGCGACATTGATCGCGCCGCGCGGCCGGCCATCGGACCCGACGATCACCACGGCGGTGGCAATATCGCCGATATACATCTCGTCTTCGGTATGGGCGTAGCCGTTGCGCCGGATGGTTTCCAGCCGCTTCAGGATGGCGTCCGGCGCGAAGATGGTGTGCTGCGTGTACGGCACGAGATCGGACTTGGCCAGGATCTCCCGCACTTCGTCATCGGGCAGCGCGCTGAGGATGGCGAGGCCGGACGAGGTGCAATAGGCTGGCAGCCGCGTGCCGACGATGACATCGGGCGTCAGCACGTGGCGGCTGACAAAACGCTGCACGAACACGATTTCCGTGCCGTCGAGCAGCGTCAGGTTGACCGTCTCCTCGGTTTCCAGCGACAGGTGCTGGAGGAACGGCGTGGCCAGCCCGACCAGCTCGTTGGCGGCGATGAACTGGTAGCCGAAGTCGAGCATGCGCGGCGACAGCGAATAGGTTTTCGCCGCCGCGTCGCGCCGCAGCAGGTTGAGGTGGGTCAGCGTATGGGTGAAGCGCTGCGCCGCGCTCATGTCCAGCTCGGCCAGCGCCGCGATCTGGGTCAGCGACAGTTCGCGCCGGCGTGCATCGAACACGCTCAGCACGCGCAGGGCCTTCTCCACGGAATTGACGAAGAGCGACGACTCGTCGCCCGCGCTGTCTCCCTTCTTGGCCCCTTCGGCAGCGGCGGGCGCGCTGGGCGTGGCTTCCGCGCTGCGCTTCGTCCGGGTTCGCTTGGTGGTGGGCTCGTTCGTTGGMATTCGAGGATAATCGTTAGCGGATTGCAATACATCATTATTGCATTGTCCGGTAACGATCCCACCCGCCCACCCGCCCACCCGCCGCCTCACCCCCCGAACAGCTTCGCGGGCACCGTCACCAGCGCCGGGAACACCACCATCAAAAACATGATGGCGAACTCGGCGATCATGAACGGCACCACGCCCCGGGTGACCTCGTCCATCTTCATGCGCCCCACGCCGGCCACCACGTTCAGCACCGTGCCGACGGGYGGGGTGACCAGTCCGATCGAGTTGTTGATGATGAACATCACGCCGAAGTAGACCGGGTCGATGCCGGCCGCCTTGATCACGGGCATCAGCACCGGGGTCAGGATCAGGATGGTCGGCGTCATGTCCATGGCCGTGCCGACGATCATCACCAGCACCATGATCGCCGCCATCAGCAGGATCTTGTTGCCCATGAAGGGCTGGAGCAGGTCCACCACCTTGGACGGCAGGTCCGCCACGGTGATCAGCCAGGCGCTGACCATGGCCGCCGCGATCAGGAACATGACCACGGCGCTGGTCTTGGCCGCCGTGACGAAGATCTGGCGCAACTGGGCGAAGCTCAGCTCGCGGTAGACCACCATCGACACGAACAGCGCATACGCCGCCGCCACCACGGCGGCTTCCGTGGGCGTGAACACGCCCATGCGCAGCCCGACCAGGATGATGACCGGCAGCATCAGCGCCCACAGCGCATGGCGGAACGCCGCCAGGATCTCCGCGCGCGACTTGCGCGGCGGCGGCTCCAGGTGCTCGCGCCGTGCCAGCCAGGCCCAGGTGAGCCAGAGCGCCACGCCGATCAGCAAACCCGGCACGATGGCGGCGAGGAACAGCTTCGAGATCGACACATTGGCGGCCACGCCGAAGATCACCAGCCCGATGCTCGGCGGAATGACCGGGCCGATGACGCCCGTGGCGGCAATCAGCCCGCCCGCCGTTTCCTTCTTGTGGCCGGCGCTGACCATCATCGGCAGCAGCAGCGCAGTCAGCGCGGCGGCGTCCGCCACGGCCGAGCCGGAGAGTGCCGAGAGCAGGCAGCCGGCCATGATCGTGACGTAGCCCAGCCCGCCCTTGATATGGCCGACCAGCGCCAGCGCCAGATCGACAATCCGGCGCGACAGCCCGCCCACGTTCATGATCTCGCCGGCCAGCATGAAGAACGGCACCGCCAGCAGCGGGAAGCTGTCGGCGCCGCCGATCACGTTCTGCGCCAGGATCTGGGCGTCGAACATGTCCAGATGCCACATCAGGGCCACGCCGCTGGCCAGCAGGGCGAAGGCAATCGGCATGCCGATCAGCATGGCGCCCAGCAGCGAGCCGATAAAGACGGTGATGGTCATGCGCGCCTCCCGGTGCTGCCGAGGTCCGCGGCGTCCGCCGCGTCCGCCTGGTCGAGAATCTGCTTCATCTGCACCGCTTCCTCGGATTCCTGCACCATGACCAGCTCGTCCTCGGTGAGCCTGCCGGTCAGCAGGCGCCAGAGATCGAGCGCGATGATGACGGCCGCGAGCACCGAAAACACGATGCCGGCCGCGTAGACAATCGCCATCGKGGCGCCGGTCACCGGGGCCGTCACGTCGAGATTGATGACTGCCTGGTCCCAGCTACCCTTGCACAGCAGCACCACGATGTAGAGCATCAGCACCTGGCTGACCACCAGGCACACCTTCTTGCCCCAGGCGGGCAGCTTGCCGACCAGCATGTCCACCCCCAGGTGCCCCCGTTCCTTGAGCGCGATGACCGCCCCCAGGAAGGTGAGCCAGATGAACATCCAGCGCGACACCTCCTCCGACACCGTAATGCCCGAGTTGAAGCCGTAGCGCAGCACCACGTTGCCGAACACCAGCACCACCATCACCGCGAGCAGCAGCGCGATGCCGGCCTCCAGCACGCGGCAGATTCCATCGATCAAGCGACCCATGATGATCCGCGCCGCCTAGGACTTGGCGTCKGAGACCAGCCCKACCAGCGCGCGCAGCCCCGCCAGGTAGGAATGCACGCCCAGGCCCTGGATAGTGCCCTTCACTGCCGGCGAGATGATCGAATGCGCGCGCCAGGTTTCCCGGGCCGCGATATTCGACATGTGGATTTCCAGCGAGGGAAACGGCATGGCCTTGATCGCATCGTGCAGCGGCACGCCGTGCTGGGTCAGGCCGGCGGGGTTGATGAGGGCGCCCTGGGCGGCGTCGATGTGCGCGTGCAGGAAATCGATCAGCGCACCTTCATGGTTGGACTGGATCGTGGCCAGTTCCACGCCCAGTTCGGCGGCCAGCGCCGCCAGGCGTTCGTTGATCTGATCGAGCGTGGTGGTGCCGTAGATATGCGGCTCCCGGCGGCCGAACAGGTTCAGGTTCGGGCCGTGCAGAACGAGGATTTTCATGATGTATTGGGGGCGTCGGAGGTGGCGGGGCGGCGGGCTTACTTGCGCAGGCGCCGGATCTCGTCGTTGTAGAGCTTCACGGTGGCCGGGTCGTAGCTGGCCATGAAATGGTCGGTGACCGGCTTGACCACCTGCTGCATGCGCGCACGTTCCGCCGGCGTCACATCGTTGTACTGGATGCCCTTGGCGCGCAGCTCGCCCACGGCCTTCTGCGCGGCGGCGCGGCTCACCTGGCGCTGGTAGACGCGCGCTTCGTCCGCGGCCTCGTTCATGATCTTCTGCTCGGCCGGCGAGAGCTTGTCCCAGAACTTCTTGCTGACGAGCACGATGTTGGCGGCGTACACGTGGTTGGTGGCGCTCACGTACTTCTGCACTTCATAGAACTTGTTCGAAAGAATCACCGCGAAGGGGTTCTCCTGGCCATCCACCGCCTTGGATTCCAGCGCGCCATACAGCTCGGCGAACGGCATCGGCACCGGGTTGGCCTTGAACGCCTTGAAGGTGTCGAGAAACACCGGGTTCGGGATCACGCGGATCTTCAGGCCCTCGAAGTCCTCCGGCCGGGCAATCGGTCGCTTGGAATTGGTGACGTTGCGGAAGCCCAGATCCCAGAAGCCCAGCGCCACCAGCCCTTTCTCGGGCAGCCGGGCGATCAGCGCCTTGCCGAGCGGGCCGTCCAGCAGCGCGTCCGCCTGCTCGAAGCTGCCCACCGAGAACGGCAGGTCGATCAGGCCGAACTCCTTGACGATGCCCGCCAGCGAGGTGGACGCCGGGGCCGACATCTCCTGCACCCCGCCCTGCAGGGCCGATTGCTGCTGCATCTCGTTGCCGAGCTGGGAGGCCGGGAATTCCTTCACCTTCAGCTTGCCGCCGCTCTTGGCGGCCAGCAGCTCCCCGAACTTCTTCACGCCGAAGCTGACCGGATGGTCGGGATTGTTCAGATGGCCGAAGCGGATGGTGCGCTCCTGGATGTCCTGCGCCATGGCCGTGGCGGCGATGGTGCCCAGCGCGGCGGCCAGCGCCAGCCGAAGAATGGTTTTCCTCATGCCTTGTCTCCTCGATGTCTTTTTTCTGGGCGGGTGGTGGCCAAGTATCGGCACCAATATTGGGGCCGATCCGGATGGCTCCCCTGCAGTGAGTGGAATACTATTCCACATGGAATCAGTTTCCACTTGGGGTTAGTATCTAGCCCACCCTCATCGCCCTAACACCACCTCTATCGATATGGCCGGAGTACTCGAACGCGCACTTGCCGTGATGGAACACCTCGCCACGCAGCCGGAAGGCGTGCCGCTGGCATCCATCGCGCAGGAACTGGAGATCCCGCAGAGCGCGGCGCATCGCCTGCTGAACGAACTGGTGCGCTGCGGCTATGTGCGCCAGCTCCGCGACCATGGCGACTACGCGCTGACCGCCCGCGTGGCGTCCATCGGCCTGAGCTACCTGAGTGCCACGGGTATCGTCGACATCGCCCAGCCGCTGGTGGACCGGCTGGCGCAGATTTCGGGGGAACTGGTGCGGCTGGCCATCGTGGATGGCGAGCACCTGACGTGGGTGGCCAAGGCGCAGGGCGCCCGGCATGGTTTGCGCTACGACCCGGACATGGGCATGGACGCCCGGCTGTCTTGCAGCGCGTCCGGCCACGCCTGGATGCTGACGATGAGCGACGAGCGCGCCATCGAGCTGGTCACGCGGCAGGGCTTCGGCTCGCCTGAGGAATATGGTCCGAACGCGCCGACCACCATCGGCGCGCTGCTGACGATGCTGCACGAGAACCGCGCGCGCGGCTTTGCGATGATCAACGAGGTGTTCGCGCCCGGCATGACGGCGATGGCCGCGCCGGTCAAGCGCAAGGAGCGCGATCCGATTGGCGTGCTGAGCATCGCCGGACCGGCCGTGCGGCTGACCGAGGCGCGCATGACCGCGCTGGGCCCCGACCTGCTGGCCGCCGCCGACGAACTCGCGCTGGCCAGCCTGGCCTCGCCGATGTTTCGCACACGCTTTCCGCTACAGGGCCGCAACAACGAGGACAACTCGGCCGCCGCCTGACCTTCAGGGGCGCCGTTCCTTCAAGCCTCCATGCCGCGCAGGCACAGGCTCATCAGCCCCATGCGCCCGCGCACGCCAAGCTTGGTGAAGACCCGGGCGACATGCGCCTGCGTGGTGGATGCCGTCAGGCCCAGCCGTCCGGCGATCTGGTTCTCGGAAGCTGCCGTCAGCAGCAACATCAGCACCTGCTGCTCGCAGGGCTCCAATACATTCAGCAAGGCGGCGGGAATCAGGTGGTCGCAGGTGGGCTGCCGCAAGGCGGTGACGTCGTGCGCCACGCCGAAGCGCAGTTGATGCGTCTCCAGCCAGCGGGCGGACCATGAGAAGTGAACGTCACTACCGTCGCGGTGCTGGTAGCGGTTCTCGAATCCGGTGCGCCGATTCCCGGCCATCACCGTGCCCGCTTCCCGGAGCGTCCGGTCGCGGTCATGCGGCGCTACCAGCTCGATCATGGTCTGGCCGATGATGGCGGCCTGGGACAGGCCCAGGCTATCCGCGCACCGGGCGTTGGCGTAGCGGATCTTCCCAGCCTTGTCGACCAGGAACACCGTGTCTGGCAAGCTGTCCGCCAGCGTCAGGATCGCGTCTTCCGCCAAGCGTTCAATCATGTGTACCGATCCCCGGGGCCGCGACAAAGCCATCGCGACAATGTGGCCGATCATGCCAGAGGATCGGCGTTCACTCCAGCGGCACTGGCCCTACGTCTCGTCCTTCACCGCGTGCACGATGTTGTCGCGCAGCGCGATGACCTCCTTCTGCAGCTTGGCGAAGGCCGGCGGCGTCAGCCCGCATGCCGACATCAAGTCGGTGCTGGCCGCCTTCTCCCGCACGCGTCGACCGCTCTTCGTCAGGCTCACGCGCACCTGCCGCTCGTTCTCCGGGTCGCGCTTGCGTTCGACGTGGCCCATCGCTTCCAGCTTCTTGAGGATGGGTGTCAGCGTGTTCGACTCCAGGAAAAGCTTTTCGCCGAGGCCGCTGACGGTCTGGCCGTCCGCCTCCGACAGCGCCACCAGGGTGACGTACTGGGTGTAGGTGAGCCCGAGCTTGTCCAGCACGGGCCGGTAGAGCTTGCCGAAGGCAAGGTTCGTCGAGTAGACCGCGAAGCACAGGAAGTCCGACAGCGGGGTATCCGCGGCGCTTGTCTCATCAATGGGTTTCATCTGTTTTCTCGTCGTGATGCCGATGGCAAAGAATACATCGTATGCGACGCAATCGTAAGCGCTGAGCGCCTTCCCCGGCCCACCGCCGCGCCGCCCGCCGGGTTTCTTCACGCGCGCCGTACAAACGCCTTGACTTGCCCGGTCCCGTGAACCATTATGCAACGCATGCGATTACATCGCATGCGATTTGTTAAACCACACTAGATTCAGCGAGACCCTCACACATCATGACCAAGATCGAAAAAGTACTGTTCACCGGCAAGACCCACACCACCGGCAGCAAGGGTGGCCCCCGCCATCACGGCAACGTCGACCTCCATCTCACCACGCCGGGCAACGACACGGCGCCGACCTATGCCTATGAAGCGGTGCAGTCCCACCCGACGGCCGAACAGCTCTTCGCCGGCGCATGGTCGGCCTGTTATATCGCTGCCCTGGGCCTCGCGGCCAAGGAACTGAAGGTGGCGGTGCCGGCCGATCTGTCGGTCGAGATCGAGGTGGATCTGGGCATGGCTGGCGCGGACTACTTCCTGCAGGGCCGCATCCACGTCAACCTGCCCGGCGTGGCGCAAGAGGCGGCCGAAGCCGTGGCGCACCGCGCCGATGCCATCTGCCCGTACTCGAAGGCCACGCGTGGCAATATCGACGTCACGCTGACCGTCGCGACGGCGTAATGGGGGATAAGGGGGATAAGGGGGGTCATGGCGCAACCGCTTCCGCGTTGCGCCATGCCTGCACGAAGGCACGCAGGGTCGTCGCGGAGGCATCGCTGACGGCCCAGTACTGCATGCCGCCTGCCGCCCAGCGCTGTAGCTGGTAGCCCTGCTGCACGGCTTCGCCGCTGCCGCCCGGCCCACGCTGCGCGTCTGGCAGCACGAACACGTCGATCGGATGCCCATCGCGCCGATAGACCAGCACGGCCACCCGGTGGCCATCCACATAGTCGAGCCGGCCGCCCAGCAGCGGGAACCCGGCGCTCGCCAGGTCGCGGACCTCCGGCGCGTAGTCGACACGGCCGTTGAACCACGGCTTCACCACATGCATATTGGACGACGCCACATCGATGGCGTGGTTCGAAATCAGACCGCGCACGTGGCTCGTCACCACGGCGTCGACCATGCCTTCCGCCGGAGACTGCCGCATGGCGTGCTGCTGGAGGCCCAGGCCGACGGCGAACACCGTGACGCCCGCCATGGCCGCGTTGATGGCGGGCGACCACGTGAACCAGCGGCGCCAGCCTTCCGACGAGGGGGGCGAGGGCGACGCGTCGGCGTCCGGTGCGATGGCCGCGTCGCCGGGCAGCGCGGCCACGATGCGCGCGCGCAAGTCGGCGGACGCGCGGTGATAGTGCGCGCCGTGGCGCGTCGCCGCGCGCAGCGCCTGGAGATTGCGCAGGCAGGCCACGCACTGGTCGCAGTCTTCGAGATGTCGTTCCAGCCGCACACTGTCAGCCGCGCCGACTTCCCCGTCGGCGCAGGCCTGCAGGAGCAACTGCGCGTCATGGCAATCCATGTTTCGTATCTCCGGGGGGATGAGCGGGTGGCACGTCCGCAAGGTCCTGGCGCTCCGCCGGCGCGGCGGCAACCGGCACCTCGCCACGCAGCGCCGTGACGGTGGCGGCCAGCATGCGCCGGCCCCGCGCCAGCCGGGACATCACCGTGCCGACCGGTATCTGCGCGATGCGGGCGATATCGCGGTAGTGCAGTTCCTCCAATTCACGCAGGACGATGACTTCGCGGAAGACCACCGGCAGCCGCGCCAGCGCCGCATGGACCAGCCGCACATCCTCCTCGCGCATCAGCCATTGCTCCGGGTCCGTGGCGGCGCCATGCCAGTCCGGCAGCGCGGTGTCCATCTCGCCTTCCTCATAGTCCGTTTCCGCCGCGCCCCGGCGCTTCTCGCAGGTCGTGAACCACGTATTGCGGACGATAGCCAGCAGCCAGGGCCGCGGCTGGTCGCCCCGAAAGCTGCCGAACAGCCGGAACGCGCGCAGGAACGCCTCCTGCACCACGTCCTCCGCATCGCCCGTGTTGCCGCACAGCCACCGGGCGAGGTTGTAGGCGGCGTCCAGGTGCGGCAGCACGAGGGCGTCGAAGCGGCGGCGCGTGGCAGGGGCGTCCACGTCAGTCCTCGGTCCGGACGGAGCGGTCGGGCAATCCAGTCACATCGAGGCAGTCGAGCGAATCGAGCGAATCAGACGAAGCGGGTGGATGGCGCAAGGCGGTCTCCTGTATACCGGCGCTGCACCGATTCTATTCCCGCGCGCCGGCGCCGGGAATATTTGGCGGCCCCCGCCGGTATGACAGGGGTGGGGCGTGCGATGGCCATGCCCGCGACACCGACGGAGGCAATCATGGACGGAACATGGCGGCGGCGGGACATCCTGCGCCTGGCAGGCGCGGCCGGGGGCGCCGTCTTTGCATCGGCGCTGCCGGGCTGGGCGGCGGGGCGGGACGAGGAATTCGTGTTCGTGCAGCTATCGGACGCGCATTGGGGGTTCGAAGGGGCGCCGAATCCCGACGCGCGCGGGACGCTGCCCAAGGCGGTGGCGGCCGTCAATGCGCTGCCAACGCCACCCGACTTCATCATGTTCACCGGCGACCTGACCCACACCACCGACGACCCGAACGAGCGCCGGCGCCGCATGCGGGAGTTCCGCGACCTGATCGCGCCGCTGCGCGCGGGCAAGGTGTGGCTGATGCCGGGCGAGCACGACGCGAGCCTCGACGCCGGGGCCGCCTATCGCGAGCTGTTCGGTCCCACGCACTACACGTTCGATCACAAGGGGGTGCACTTCATCGTGCTGGACAACGTGTCGGACCCGGCCGGCCAGGTCGGCGAGACCCAGCGCGCGTGGCTGGCGGACGACCTGCGCAAGCAGTCGCGCGAGGCACGCATCGTGGTCTTCACGCATCGGCCCCTGTTCGATCTCTATCCGCAGTGGGACTGGGCCACGCGCGACGGCGAGGCCGTGGTGGCCCAGCTCATGCCGTACCGGCACGTCACCGTGTTCTACGGGCATATCCATCAGGAACACCACCACATGACCGGGCATATCGCCCATCACGCGGCGCGCTCGCTGATGTTTCCGCTGCCGCCGGCCGGCTCGCAGCCCAAGCGCGCGCCGGTGGCGTGGGATCCGGCCCAGCCCTATCGCGGGCTCGGCTGGCGCACGGTCAAGGCCACGCGCGCGCCGGATGCGTTCGGCCTGACCGAGCAACCGGTACAGCGCGATGCCTGAGGCGATGACCACCTCCCCGGCAAGCGGCCGCCGCACGGTATTGGGATGGATGCTGGCCGGCGCGCTGGCGGGGATGATCACGCGCGGGGACGCGGCGCCCCCGCGTGTGATTCCGGTCCGGGCGCGCCGCTTCGTCTTCCTGCCCGACCGGATCGCCCTCAAGGCCGGCGAGACCGTGATCCTGGCGCTGACGGCCGAAGACATCATGATGGGCTTCGGCGCCCCGGACTTCCACGTCCGCGCCGACCTGCCGCCCGGCCGCACGGTGCAGGTCACCCTGACCGCCGGCAAACCCGGCACCTACCGCTTCCTGTGCGACATCTTCTGCGGCACCGGGCACGAGGACATGGGAGGGACGATCGAGGTGACGTAGGGGGAGCGCTTACTCCCGGTGAATCGCCAGCGGCCCGAACGACTGGGTGACCGGCATCACTTCCACGAAGTTGATGTTGACGCGCGCGGGCAGCGTGGCGGCCCAGAAGACGGTTTCGGCGATGTCGTCCGGCGTCAGGGCGTCCGCGCCTTCGTAGACCTTCTCCACGCGAGCCTGATCGCCGCTGAATCGCACCGACGAGAACTCGGTGCCGCCCACCAGACCCGGCGCCACGTCGGTCACGCGCACGCGGGTGCCTTGCAGGTCGGCGCGCAGGTTCAGCGAGAACTGGCGCACGAAGGCCTTGGTCGCGCCGTAGGCGTTGCCGCCCGGATAGGCGTAGGCGCCGGCCGTGGAGCCGATGTTGATCACGTGGCCACGGTTGCGCGACACCATGCCGGGCAGCACGGCGCGCGTCATATACATCAGGCCCTTCACGTTGGTGTCGACCATCGTGTCCCAGTTGTCCAGGTCAGCCTTCTGCGCMGGCTCCAGGCCCAGTGCCAGGCCGGCGTTGTTGACCAGCAGGTCGATCTCGGCGAACTCGGGCGGCAGCGCGGCCACGGCGGCGGCCACGGCTTCGCGGTCGCGGACATCGAGGATCAACGGCAGCACCTTGTCGCGGCCCAGCGCGTCGGCCAGCTCGGCCAGGCGGTCCGCGCGGCGTCCGGCGGCAATCACGCGATGGCCCGCCGTGGCGAAGCGTCGGGCAATGGCGGCGCCGAATCCTGAGGTGGCGCCGGTAACGAAAACGATCATCTTGCTCTCCAAACTGGGACGGGTTCGGGCACCGATACTACACCGGATCCCCGCGGGTTTCCCCCACTGCTGGGCGCGGGGCGCGGTGCGACAATCCAGCCGTGTCGCCGAGCTGGCGTCGTGGCGATGCCTCGATTGCAGTACCACCCCAGGGAGAACAACATGCACCGCCTTGCCACGCTTGCCGCCATTACCGCCGCCTTTGGCTGCGGCTACCTTGCCGCCCCGACGGCGCTGCCGCCGGCCCACGCGCAAACCCCGCCCGCCGCGCTGGCGCCGCAGATCATCAACCTGGCGGCGATGACCCCGGACGACATCGGGCCGCAAGTCCCCAACATGGGCACGCTGCGCACGAAGGGACTGGTGGCCACGCCACACGGGACCCTGGCCGTGCAGGCCGGCAATGTGCCGAAGCACTATCACACCAGCGCCGACGAGATCCAGTACATCATCGCCGGCAAGGGCACGCTCTGGCTGGGCAACGAGCAGCGCGAGATCGGCCCGGGCGACCTGATCGTGATTCCGAAGGGCACCGCGCACGCGGGATCGATCGCCACCAGCGGGGAATTCAAGGCGCTGGCCATCAAGCTGCCGCCGCAGGCCGCCGGGGATACGCACCTGCTGCCCTGATCCCCAGCGGCTGGTCGACCTAGACCGGCAGCCCCTTGGCCCGCAGCGCCGCGTCGAAGCGCTCGGGGTCCGAGGTGCCGGACGCGTTCTCCGCGCGGATCTTCGCTTCCTTGGCCAGATGGGCGCGGCAGCGTTCGAGCACCTGGGCGGCCTCGGCGGCCGGCACGGCAATCACGCCGTCCGCATCGCCGACGATCAGGTCACCCGGCAGCACGGCCAGCCCGGCGCAGGACACCGGCACGTTGATCTCGCCCGGACCATCCTTGCTGGGCCCCCGGTGGGTGTGGCCCCGGGCGAAGATCGGCATGCCGTCTTCGGCCCACTCGCACAAGTCCCGGACGGMACCGTCGATAACCAGCCCCCCGAGCTGCTTCGTGACGCACGTGGTGCGCATCAGGCCGCCGACCAGGGCCTGGGTGACATCGCCGCCGCCGTCGATGACCAGCACATCGCCGGGCTGCACCATCATCAGCGCCTTGTGGATCATCAGGTTGTCGCCGGGGCGCACGCGCACCGTCACCGCCGGGCCGCACAGCACAGTCTCCAGCCGGCGATGGTATTGGCGCAGGCCAAGCGTGCCGATGTTGCGGCTCATGGCGTCGCCGATGGCGGCGACGGGCATCTCGCGGAACGCAGCAACGATGCTGGCGGACGGGCCATCCGCACGGGGGTTGATGCGGTAGCCGGCAGGCCACTGCACGGGTGCTGGGGATTCGGACAGGCTCACGGGAGACTCCAGGAACAGGAAGGTAGAAAGGGGATCAGGCAAGGACCTGGGGATTGACGCACGCGGCACGGTCCACCGGGCTGCCATCCAGCCAGCCGAGCACGTTCTGTGCGGCGGCGCTCGCCATCGCGGCCAGTGCCGCCGGCGTCGATCCGCCGACATGCGGCGTCAGCACGACGTTCTTCAGCTCGGCCAGCGGGCTCCCGGCGGGCAAGGGTTCGACCGCCATGGTGTCGAGCCCGGCCGCAAACAGGCGGCCGTCCTGCAGCGCGGCCACCAGCGCGGTTTCATCCACCACTTCGCCGCGCGCCGTATTGATCAGGATAGCGCCCTTCGGCAGTTGGTCGAACGCGGCGTCGTCCAGCATGTTGCGCGTGTGGCGGTTAAGCGGGACGTGGAGGCTCAGCACGTGCGCCTGCGGCAGCAGGTCGGCCATCGACGGGAGCAACGCCACCCCATCGACGGGACTTTGACGGCTGGCCAGCGCTGGGTCGAAGGCCACCACCTGCATGCCCAGCGCCAGGCAGACCTTCGCCACGCGCTGGCCGACCTGGCCGAACCCGACCAGCCCGATGGTCTTGCCGAGCAGCTCCACGCCGTCCTGCGCGCGCGACCAGCGCCCGCTGTGCAGTTCGGCATCCATCCAGCCGATGCGCCGGGCCGCCGCGAACATCAGGCCCAGCGTCATCTCGGCGACCGACTGGGCGTTGGCGCCGGGCGTGACGTAGACCGGAATGCCGCGCGCGGTGGCCGCTTCCACATCGATATTGCTGACCCCCACGCCATGCTTCGAGATGACCTTGAGCGTGGGGCAGGCGGCGATGGCCTGCGCGGACAGCGTCACCGTGCGTGAGATGACGGCATCGACGGGCTCGGCGGCCATGATGCGCTCCACTTCCCCGGCATCGCCGGACGCGGACAGGTACAGCACGCGCGCGCCGGCGCGGGTCAGCAGGTCCACCCCGGCGGGGGCGAGCTTGGGAGCGGTGACGAGAATGGTGTGCATGGGTTTCAATCGAGCTTGATATTGGCTTCGCGGATCAACGCGCCCCACTTCTGGTGCTCGGCGCGCAGGTAGTCGCCAAACTGCTGGGGCGTGCTGCCCATCGGCGTACTGCCCTCGGCGGCGAGCTTGTCCTGCACCTCCTGGGTCTTGAGCGCCTTGCGCACTTCCGCGTTGATGCGGTCCACCACGGCCGGCGGCGTGCCGGCCGGCGCCACGAGGCCGGTCCAGGTGATGGCGTCGAAGCCGGGGTAGCCGGACTCCGCCACGGTCGGCACGCCGGCCAGTTGCGGCACGTTGCGCAGGCGCTGGGCGGAACTCACGGCCAGCGCGCGGACCTTCTGGTTCGTCAGTTGGGGCATCGCGGCGGCGGTATTGGCGAAGTTGAACTCCACCTGATTGCCGAGCAGATCCATCATGGCCGGGCTGGCGCCCTTGTACGGCACGTTGAGCATGCGGAAGCCCGCCTGCCGCTCCAGCAGTTCGCCGGCAAGGTGGGACACGGTGCCATTGCCGGGCGTGCCCATCCGCAGCGCCTCGGGCTTGGCCTTGGCGGCGGCCACGACGTCCTTCAGGGTCTTGAAGGGCGAGCTGGCGTTGACGAGCAGCACCACTGGCTGCGACGCCACCGTGGAGATCGGCGCGAAGTCTTTCAGGGGATCGAACGGCATCTTCGGGTACAGCGCCGGGTTGATCGCCAGATTCGCGGTCTGGCCGAGGCCGATCGTGTAGCCGTCCGCCGGCGCCTTGGCCACCGCGTCCATGCCGACATTGCCGCCCGCGCCGGGCCGGTTCTCGATCACCACGGTCCAGTGGGCCTGGGTGGCCATCTTCTCGGCGATCAGCCGCGCGACCGCATCCGTGCCGCCGCCGGGCGGAAACGGCACCACGAGCCGGATCGGCTTGGCGGGCCAGGTGTCGGCGGCGCTCGCGGCACCGCTGCAGATAGCCAGCACGGCGGCGGCGGCCAGAAGGCGAAGGTTCAGCATCGTGTCTCCTTTCGTTATGGGCGCATTCTTGCCGTGCAGAAACATTCCGTCTATTTGATAATGTTCATGTTTTCATTCCCCGGAGTTATCGATGGACATCCAGCTCAGGGACCTGCGGTACTTCGAGGTCGTGGCCGAACTCGGTCACATCGGACAGGCAGCCGAAAAGCTGGGCCGCACCCAGCCGGCCCTGACCAAGGCGGTGCAGCGCCTGGAGGCGGCGTTCGGCAGTGAACTGTTCGAGCGCAAGGGGCGCGGCATCCGGCTGACGCCCGTGGGCGAGGTCCTGCTGGCGCGGGCCCGCATGCTGCGGGGCGCKACGGACGAGGCGCTGCGGGAAGTGGGCGATTTTGCGAAGGGCAACGCCGGCCACGTGCGGATCGGCAGCGGCCCGATCGCCGCCGAGCATGTCTTGCCCGAGATTTGCAGCCTGCTGCTGGAGGAGGCGCCGGCAACCACCATCGACATCACGGTGGCGCCCAGCCTGGTACTACGCGAGCGCCTGAAGGAAGGCACGCTCGACCTGCTGATCGGATTGATGCCGGAGCATGACGACGCGCTCGTCAGTCATGCGATCGTCGAAGACGTGGTGGTGGTGGCCGCCAGCCGGACGCATCCGGTGTTCCAGCTACCGCGCGTGACGCTCAAATCCCTGCTGGCCTGGCGCTGGGTCTTGCCTGCCGCCTCGATTCCCAGCCGGCAATGGCTGGACGCGGCCTTCCAGTCGCACGACCTGCCCCGGCCCGCCACCCAGATCGACGCGAATTCCATCCCGCTGCTGCCCCGGCTGATCGCCAAGACCGAACTCCTGAGCTTCCTCTCCCGGCATACGCTGCACGAGCACAGGCACACCCTGCGCGAAGTGCCGCTGAAGGAAGCCACGCTGCGTCGCAGCCTGGGCGTGACGTACCGGCGGCAAGGCTACCTGTCGCCCGCTGCACTACGGCTGATGGCGCTACTGCAGGAACGCGGCGAGGCGCTGTTCCGCGCGGCGCCGGGGGATGCGGCCAAGCCGTAAGCAAATTGTATCCATGACAATTATTTGATTGTCCTGATGCAGCGGACTACGATGCCTCATCCTCCCAGCCCGGCTCCGGGCGTCGGGTGGCATCGCAAGGACGCGCATCACCATGGAACTGAACACCACCACCATTCTCGTCACCTTCGCCGGGGTTTTCCTGATCTGCTTCATGAAGGGGGCCTTCGGGGGCGGCTTTGCCATCGTCGGCATTCCGCTGCTGTCGCTGGTGATGGACCCGGTGACGGCGGGCGGACTGCTCGCCCCGCTGTTTATCGCGATGGACCTGTTCGGCCTGCGCTACTGGAAGCCCTCCACGTGGTCGAAACCTGACCTCCGGCTGCTGGTACCGGGGCTGGTGGTCGGCATTGGGGTCGGCTACGGGCTGTTCCGGGTGCTGGATCACCGTGCGATCGCCATCGTGATGGCCGCCGTCACGCTGGCCTTCGTGGGCATGTGGTTCCTGCGTGGCGGCGATGTCGTGGTGCAGCCGCGCTCCTCGCGCAAGGCCGTGGCCGCTGGCGTGACCTCGGGCATCACCACCATGGTGGCGCACTCCGGCGGGCCGCCGCTGGCGATGTACCTGTTGCCGCTCGGCCTGAGCAAGCAGGTCTATGCCGGCACGACCAGCATGTTCTTCACGGTCGGCAACATCATGAAGGCGGCGCCGTGGCTGTTCCTGGCCAGGCCGGTGGGCGCCGTCTGGACCTTGATGGCGATCTGCCTGCTGGCGATACCTTCCGGCGTCTGGCTCGGCTGGCGCCTGCATGCCCGGCTGGACCAGCGCCAGATGTACCGGGCCTGCTATGGGTTGCTGGTGGTGACCGCGATGAAGCTGCTGTGGGATGGCGCGTCCGGCTACCTKCTCTGACGCTCACCAGGACTGGTCGGCCACCACGCGCGCCACGGTTTCCAGCGCCTGCCTGAGCGTTGGCAGGCTGACGGAGCCGAGCGCGAGCCGGATGGCGTGGGGCACCTGCGCTGACGTGGCGAACGGATGGGCCGTCGATACGGCGATGCCCGCCTGCATCAGCGCCATCGCGATGGCATCCGCGCGCACTTCGGGGGGCAGCGGCAGCCAGACGAAGTACGACGCGGGATGGCTGACCCGCTCCAGTCCGCCGAGCACTTCCGTGGCCAGGCGCTGGCGMAGCGCGGCATMCCGGCGTTTGTCGGCTTCGAGCCGGGCCACGGTGCCGTCTTCGATCCAGCCGCAGGCGATGGCCGTCAGCGTGGCCGGCGTATTCCAGGTGGTGGCGCGGATGGCGCGTTCGAGCTGGGGCACCCATTCGCGCGGCGCACTGACGAAGCCGATGCGCAGCCCGGTGGCGACACTCTTCGACAAACTCGACACATAGACGGTAGCTTCCGGCGCCAGCGCGGCCAGCGGCGCGGGGGCCCCTTCGACGAGGAACGCGTAGGCCGCATCCTCGATCAGCATCAGCCCATGCCGCCGGGCGATGGCGACCAGTTCGCGGCGTCGCGTGGCACTCATCACCCAGCCGAGCGGATTGTGCAGCGTCGGCATGGCGTACACGGCACGCACGCGCCGGCGGCGGCAGAGCGCCTCCAGGGCGTCGAGGTCGGGCCCGTGAGCGGTGACGGGAATCGGGACGAGTTCCAGCCGGCCAGTTTCGGCGGCGAGCTTGAAGCCCGGGTAGGTCAGGGCATCCACGGCCACCACGTCGCCGGGCTCCAGCAAGGCCATGGCGGTGAGCGTCAGCGCGTGTTGCGCGCCGCTCGTGAGCAAGACGGTTTCCGGGGTGGCCGGCACGCCGCGCCGGCCCAGATGGAGCGCCACGGTCGCGCGCTCGTGCTCGCGGCCGCCGTGGGGCTGGTAGCGCAGCAGCGCCTCAAGGTCTCCGGCGGCGGCCAGCTGGCGCAGCGCTGCCCGCAGCAGATCTGCCTGGCCCGGCAACGCCGGATTGTTGAAGCTCAGGTCGACCGTATCGGCGATCCAGGCAAGCAGATCCACGCCCTGCCCGCGCGGCAACGCCTCCTTGACGAAGGTGCCGCGACCGGCCTCCCCGCTTACCAGCCCCATCGATTGCAGTTCGGCGTAGACGCGCGTGGCCGTGACCAGCGCCAGCCCTTCACGCGCCGCGAGGTCGCGGTGCGTGGGCAGCCGCGTGCCGGGACGCAGCCGGCCCGCGCGGATATCGTCGGCAAGCCGGTCGACCAGTTGCTTGTAGCGGGGCTGGGGCATGACAGCGCGTGTCCATGACAATCATCGGAATGTCCCGATTATCCCCCCTGTGACTCACCGCCCGCCGGTGACATCGAGGAAGGTGCCGGTGCTGTAGGACGCGTCGGCGCTGGCCAGCCACAGGATCGCGCGGGCGACCTCTTCCGGCTGGCCGCCCCGGCCCATCGGGATCGAGTCCTTGACGCGATCCACCCGTCCCGGCTCGCCGCCGCTGGCGTGCATGTCGGTGTAGATGTGCCCGGGGCGGATGCAGTTGACGCGAATGCCCTCCCGCGCGACTTCCTTGGCGAAGCCGGTGGTGAAGGTCTCCAGGGCGCCCTTCGACGCCGCGTAGTCGACATATTCGTTCGGACTGCCGAGCCGGGCCGCGCCCGACGAGATATTGATGATCACGCCGCCCCGCCCGTTGTGACGATGGGACATGCGCCGGGCCGCCTGCTGGGCGCAGAGCATGGGGCCGATGGCGTTGACGGCGAAGATGCGCTGCATCCGCGCGAAATCGAGATCCTCCAGCCGGGCCTGCCGCGCGAGGATGGCGGCGTTGTTCACCAGCACGTCGATCCGGCCGAACGTCCGGTCGATGGTGGCGAATAGCTGGGCGACCTGCTCGGGGTCCGCGCTATCCGCGCGCACGGCCAGCKCCCGGCGGCCCAKCGCTTCCACATCGGCCACCACGGCCAGCGCGGCGGATTCGTTGGCGACGTAGCTGATCGCCACGTCGTAGCCCTGTGCGGCGGCCAGGCGCGCGGTGGCCGCGCCCACGCCACGGCTGCCCCCCGTAATCAGAATCAGCGGTGCCTGCGGAACGGTGTTCATCATCTGCGCATCTCGATGTGATAGTGGATTAACAATTATGAGGGGCTGTCAAAGCCCCAGGCAAACCGCGCCGGCTGCGACGACGATGCAGGCGAGCCAGCGCGTGCCGCTGACCGACTCCCGCAGGAAGACCCGCCCAATCAGGACCGCGAACACCACGCTGGTCTCGCGCAACGCCGAGACCGCGCCCATCGCGCCTGATTGCAGCGCCCAGATCACGATGCCATAGGCGGCAATCGACACCAGCCCGCCGACCAGCGACGAACCGACCGCCAGCGGCTCGGACCGTACCGGCGCCCACAGCGGCGCCAGCCCCCGCACCGCGACGAACAGGATCGGCATCAGCCAGTAGAACAGGAACATCCACGCGGTGTAGCTGAGCGCCTGCCCGCCGGACAACCTGACGCCGATGCCGTCGATCACGGTGTAGAGCGCAATCATCGCCCCGGTGGTCAGCGCGGCCAAGGCACCCGCGCGGGACGCGCGGTGCCCCTGCAGCGCGATCACGATGATGCCGCCCGAGACCATGGCGATGCCGAGCGCGCGCAAGGGGCCGATCGCCTCGTCGGCGAAGAGCGCCGCGCCAAGCGTGACCAGCAGCGGCGAGGAGCCCCGCGCGATGGGGTAGGCCAGCGCCAGGTCGTTGCGGCGATAGGACCGCACCAGACTCACGTTGTAGACGATATGCACGAGCCCCGACGCGACGATGTACGGCCAGGCGGCGCTGGCCGGCAAGGGGTTGCGCAGGACGACGAGCGTGGCGACGGCCGCGATGGCGATGCTCATCCACGTCATCGACAGGAACCGGTCGCGGTTGCCGTGCAGCATGGCGTTCCAGCTCGCGTGGAGCACGGCGGCGAGGAGCACGATACCGCCGGTATAGCTGAGCATTGGGGTGGGAGGGGAGCAGGAAATGCCCAAGAATATCTATCTTGAAGCGGCACGACAAACCAGATAAATTGCCACATCGCGTTAGAAAATCTATTGCCATGAAACGGGTATTGCCGCCGCTCAATGCCTTGCGGGCCTTCGAGGCCGCGGGCCGGCTGGGCAGCTTCAAGGAAGCCGCCGCCGCGCTGCACGTCACGCATGGGGCGGTGAGCCAGCAGGTGCGCCTGCTCGAGGAGTGGCTCGGCGCCGCGCTGTTCGAGCGGCATAACCGCCGCGTGACGCTGACGCCGGCGGCGAAAGCCTATCTGGCGGAAATCGGCCCCTTGTTCGAACAGCTTGCGCAGGCTACCGCGCGCTACGGGGTGCCCGGGCCGGTCTCCCGGACCCTGTCCGTCAACGCGCCCGCGACCTTCACCCTGCGCTGGCTGGTGCCGAGACTGGCCAAATTCCGCGCCGAGCATCCCGATGTGGAGATCAAGGTGGAGACCTCGAACGGGCCACTGGAAAGCCTGAAGGACGACCACGACCTGATCATCCGAGGGGGTCCGGACACGTTCTACGGCTACGCGATGCGGCCATTCCTGACCGAGGAGCGGCTGCCGGTTTGTAGCCCGGCGCTGTTGCAGCGCCAGCCGCTCGGGGTGCCGGGCGACTTGCGCCACCACACCCTGCTGCATACCTCGAGCCTGCCGCGCCTTTGGCCGGACTGGCTGGCGAGCGCGCAGATCCCCGGGCTGAGCCCGGCCGCCACGTTGACCTTCGATCACTTCTTCCTGACCCTGCAGGCAGCCATCGACGGCATCGGCATCGCCATGGGGCCGACATCGCTGGTTTCCGACGACCTCGCCGCCGGGCGGCTGGTCGCCCCATTCGCCGGCCCGCGCCTGCCGTCGCGCAGCTATTGCGCCTACGTGCCGGACGAGAAACGGGGCGATGAACTGGTCGGGCTGTTCCAGTCATGGCTGGAGCGGGAGGGGATGTGATTCTGCGGCGATGTGCTACGGACCCATACGGATCTGGTATACCATCGCCCGCTAGTCCCCGCCTTCCCAAGAGCCCGGCATGAAGTTCAAGGAAATCAGTGCGTTCCAGGCCGTGATGCGCTCTGGTTCGATGACCGCGGCGGCCACCGAGCTGTACACGTCGCAACCGAACGTGAGCCGGCTGATCGCGCAACTCGAATCGTCCACCGGACTGACGCTGTTCACGCGCAACGCCGGCCGCCTGATTCCCACTGAGGAGGGCCTGGCGTTCCTGCGCGAGGTGGAACGCGCCTTCGTGGGCCTCGACACGCTGAAGGACGCCGCCCGCAACATCCGCCAGTTCGGCAAGGGCCGGCTGCGCATCGCCGCAGTGCCCTCGCTCGCCATGACCGTGCTCCCGCTGGTGCTCCAGCGGTTCCATGCCGACTATCCCGGCGTCAACGTCGCCATGGAAACGGGCAGCACGCAGTTGGTGGCCGACAGCGTCGGCAGCCGCTACTGCGACCTCGGGCTGGTGTCGTTCCTGCCCCCCGCCGCCGTCACCGATGCCCAGCCCGTGGCCGAACTCGCGGGCTGTTGCGTGCTGCCGCCCGGCCATCGTCTGGCCAGTCTGGACGTCATCACGCCTGCCGACCTGGCCGGCGAGTMCTTTATCTCGATGAGTCACGGCGATGGCCTGCGCGCCRCCGTGGACGCCGCGTTCGCCGACGACGACCGGCGTGTGATGCACTTCGAAACCCCCTACGGCGCCACCATCTGCAAGATGGTCGGACTCGGGCTGGGCGTGGGCATCGTGAACCCGCTGGTAGCCCGCATGCACGCCGCCGAGGTGGTGGTCCGGCCATTCCGGCCGCGTATACCGTTCGTCAGCTACCTCCTGCTGGCCCGGAACCGGCCTGCCAACGTGCTGGCGGACCGCTTTATCGAGCGGCTGATGGAACTCATCGCTGCCGAAATGGCATCCCTGCCCCTGGGGCTATCAGGTTTTCGTATAGACGCCTGACAGACTCGTATTTGCGCGCGCGGCGCGCGCTCCGCATACTCGCTCGGACTGACACACCGCTGCCCATTGGGCTTTTTTGGGCTTCTTCGGCTGGTGGTTTCATGAAGCTTGCGAGTACCTGACATGATTTCTAGCAGGGCCCAAGGCCCGCAATCCCCCCACGGAAGGTGCTGCAGATGACCGCAGCCTCCACCTCCCGACTCCCCGTGTTCGACGTCGCCGTGATTGGCGGCGGCCTGGTCGGCTCGGCCGTGGCCTACGGCCTGCGCAGCAGCGTGGGCACAATCGCCGTGCTCGACGAAGGCGATATCGCCCTGCGCGCCTCGCGCGGCAATTTCGGCCTGGTCTGGCTGCAGAGCAAGGGCTACGGCATGGGCGCCTACAGCCGCTGGACGCTGAACTCCACGCGGCTGTGGCCGAAACTGGCCGCCGGCCTGCTGCAGGAAACTGGCATCGACGTGGCCCTGGAGCAGAAAGGCGGCCTGACGCCGCTGATGGGCGACTACGAGGTCGAGGCGCGGCTGGCGTGGGTCAACACGCTGATGGCGCAGCCCGGTGTGGAGCCCTATGAATGGAAGCTGCTGGATCACCATCAGGCCGCTTCGCTCGTGCCCGGACTGGGCCCCGATGTCACCGGGGCGATCTGGACGCCGCACGATGGCATCGTCAATCCGCTCAAGCTGCTGTGCGCGTTCCATACCGCGTTCAGCACCAGCGGAGTCCATTACCTGCCGCACCACGGCGTCACGGACATCGTGCAGCAGCCCGGTGGCGACTTCGTGCTGACCACGCCGAACGGCACCGTGCGGGCGCGCAAGATCGTGCTGGCCGGCGGCCTGCGCAACGGCGACCTGGGCCGCATGGTGGGCATCGACCTGCCGATGGCCCCGCAGCGCGGCCAGATCCTGGTGCTCGAACGCACGCGCCGCCTGCTGGACACGCCCATGGTCACGCTGCGCCAGAACGACGAGGGTAGCTGGTTGGTCGGCGACTCCCAGGAAGAGGCGGGCTACGCCGAACAGGTCACCACGCTGCCGGTGCTGGCCACGCTGGCCGACCGTGCCGTGCGCACCCTGCCCGCCCTGCGCGACGTGCGCGCGGTGCGCGCCTGGTCCGCCCTGCGCGTGCGCGCCAAGGACGGCTTCCCGGTCTACGAACAATCGGCGACGCATCCGGGCGCGTTCATCGTCACCTGCCATAGCGGCGTGACGCTGGCCGCCACGCACGCCATGAACCTCGCCCCCATGATCGCCGCAGGCGAGCTGCCACCCGAGCTGGCCACTTTTTCGACCCGGAGATTCCATGTTCAGACGCATTGACGCGGCCGTCCTGCAAGCGACGGATCGCAAAGTACGGGTCACCGTGGATGGCACCGCGCTGGAATGCCGGGAAGGCGACAGCGTGGCGGCGGCCCTGTTCGCCGCCGGCGTGCTGGCCTGCCGCGACACGGCCGTGTCCGGCGCCGCACGCGGCCCCTATTGCATGATGGGCATCTGCTACGACTGCCTGGTCCGCATCGACGGCCGGCCCAACCAGCAGGCCTGCATGGCGCGCGTGCACGATGGCATGACCGTGGAACGCCAGCACGGCGCACGCGAGGTGGCGGCATGAGCCTCGACATCGACATCGCAACCTGCGACCTGCTCGTGGTCGGCGCCGGCCCTGCCGGGCTGGCCGCGGCCACCGAGGCTGCCGCGCTGGGCCTGTCGACGGTGCTGATCGACGAACAGCCGGCACCCGGCGGACAGATCTATCGCGCCATCAGCAGCACGCCGGTACAGAATCGCGCGATCCTGGGCGAAGACTACTGGCACGGCCAGAGCCTGCTGGAGCCGTTTGCCAACAGCGGTGCGCGCCATCTGTCGGCGGCAACTGTCTGGTCGATCAATGCGCGCGAGCCGCAGCCGGGTACGGAGGGCGATGGCCAACCCGCCGGCTTCGAGGTCGCCTATTCGGTGGCCCGGCCCGGTCAGGATCCGCAGGCCGCGCTGCTGCACTGCCGCCATCTCATCCTGGCCACCGGCGCGCAGGAGCGGCCCTTCCCGATTCCGGGCTGGACCTTGCCGGGCGTGATCACGGCCGGTGCCGCGCAGATCCTGCTGAAGACCTCGGGCGTGGTGCCCGAAGGGCGCACGGTGCTGGCGGGCGGCGGCCCCCTGCTCTACCTGCTCGCCTATCAATACCTGAATGCCGGCGTGAAGCTCGAGGCGATTCTCGAGACGACCGATAGCGGCCAATGGCGCAAGGCGCTGCCGCACGCCTGGGGTTTCCTTCGCTCGCCCTATCTGGCCAAGGGGCTGAAGCTGCTGCGCGCGGTCCGCAAGGCCGTGCCGATCGTGAGCGGCGTCACGGCGCTCGAGGCCATCGCCGGCGCCGGCGGTCAGGTCGCCGAACTGCGCTATCAGGCGGCGGGCCAGCGCCACAGCATGGCGATCGACCAGCTGCTGCTGCATCAGGGGGTGGTGCCGAATACCAACCTGTCGCGCGCCATTGGCGCCGAGCATGTCTGGAACGAGCGCCAGGACTGCTGGGAGCCGCAGGTGGATGCATGGGGCGCAACGTCGATGCCGCACGTGAGCATTGCCGGGGATGGCGCGGGCATCGCGGGCGCCGTGGCCGCCGAGCATCGGGGCCGCATCGCCGCCGTGCATGCCGCTGCCGCGCTGGGTCGCATCGACATCGCCACGCGCGACGGCAAGGCGGCACCGCATCACGCCGCGCTGGCACGCGCCACGCGAGGCCGCGAATTCTTCGAGGTGCTCTATCGCCCGCTGCCGCAGTTCCKCCGCCCCGTGGGCGACACCATCGTCTGCCGCTGCGAGGAAGCCACCGCCGAACAGGTGCGCCACGCGGCACGCATCGGCTGTCAGGGTCCGAACCAGTTGAAGGCGTTCCTGCGCTGCGGCATGGGGCCGTGCCAGGGACGACTCTGCGGGCTGACCGTGACCGAACTGATCGCCGACGAACAACAGCGCCATCCGCGTGATGTGGGCTATTACCGGCTGCGGTTTCCCACCAAGCCGGTGACGCTCGGCGAGATCGCCTCGCTGCCGCAGACCCGGGCGTCGCGGGACGCCGTGGTCCGCTTCAAGAAGTAAAGCGCAGTAGGCAGCAACATGAAAACAGAAGCGCGGACCGGGTCATGCATGGCATCCCGCGTCCCGCCAGTCGAACCAGCACAGCGACGACATCCTGAGAGCAATCCTCAACCCCCTTATCGAGAATCAATCATGGCGTTTTCCAAGATCGTCCCCGCTCTCGCCCTCGCGCTGGCCGCAGCCCAAGGCATGGCCCAGGACTTGCCACCGGGCCCGATGCGGATGTTGGTCGGCTTCGCGCCCGGCGGTGGCAACGATGTCATCGCCCGCACGGTCGCCACGCAGTTTCAGCTGAACACCAAGGTCACCATCGTGGTGGAGAACAAGCCGGGCGGCGGCAGCACCATCGCCACCGCCGAGATGGCGCGTGCCAAGCCGGATGGCTCGGTGCTGCTGCTGGGCTCCGTCGGCGGCCAGGCCATCGCACCGTCCATCTACAGCAAGCTGCCGTACGATCCCATCAAGGGCGTGCAGCCGGTGTCGCTGGTGGCCAAGTCCGCCAACGCGCTGGTCGTGAACAATGACCTGCCGGTCAAGAACGTGCAGGAGCTGCTCGCCTACGCCAAGGCCAATCCGGGCAAGCTCAATGTGACGTCGCCGGGCAATGGCACGATTTCGCACCTGTCGGCCGAACTGTTCAAGAGCATGGCTGGCGTCTCCATCACGCACATTCCCTATCGCGGCGATGCGCCGGCGATGCAGGACGTGATGGCGGGCCAGGCCCAGATGACGTTTGCGAGCCTGCCGTCGGCCAAGGCCGGCGCCGATTCCGGCAAGGTCCGCATCCTCGCCGTGACGAGCACCAAGCGCGTGGAAACCATGCCGAACGTGCCGACCATCGCCGAGTCCGGCGTACCCGGGTACGAAGTCGTGTCGTGGTACGGCGTTTTCACGACGGGCGGCACGCCGATGCCGACGGTGAACCGCCTCGCGCAGGAGATTGCCGCCGTGGTGGCGCAACCGTCGATCCGCGATTCGATCGCCAAACAGGGCATGGAGCCGAGCGCGCTGGGCCCAGTCGAGTTCACGCAACTGGTGAACCGCGACGCCCAGAAGTGGGACAAGGTCGTGAAGACCGTCGGCATCAAGCTGGACTGACCCCACGCGATACTTCAAGCAGGGCGAGCGTCGCGTCAGCGCTAGTTCGCCCTTACCGCAGGCGGCGGCGTCCACTTGCCGTTCAGCGCAACCGCTTCGGGCCAATAGGCGCGCACGTACAGCGAGAAGTCCTCGTCCTTCGGCGCAGGCAGCCAGTTGCTCTCCTTGTCAGCGCCGGGCGAGTCGGCCTGGATGTAGAGCGTGAGCGATCCGTCGGCACCGTACTTGAGGGCCTTGTTCTTCGTGCCGATGGAATAGCGCTTGAGCTTGTTCTCGGCAAAGAAGTGGTGCTGGTTGTAGAGCGTCAGCGACCAGAATCCCTGCACCGGGGGCTGCGCCCCCTTGGCAAAGGTCACCGTGTACTCGCCTCGGCCGTTCAGGCGGGCGCCGCTCGCATCCAGATCCTGATAGAAGTACTTGGTCTCTTTCTGCCGATTGACGAAGATGTTGGATTTCGCCGCCGCCGTGCGGGCAAAGTAATCCGTGCCAAAAGCTGCGCCGTTGCTGATGGTGCTCCAGTGGTCGGGCAGTTGCAGGCCGTAGTTGCGGAACTGGAAGAGCGGATCGACGATCTCGCTGTCTGCCTGCGCGGCGGCCTTGACCAGCATGTCCTTGACGCGCGGATCCTTTGCCGCAGCGTCTGCCAGCATCAGTGCCTGGGCGTACTTCGTCTCCTCGCCCGGCAGCGGCCTGGCGTCTTTGAGCACCAGCGGCAGCGTCGCCCAGAATGTCTCCGGCACCACCCATTTGGTCTCGGCGTCCCCCGCATTCTGATTGGGGAAATGCGGCAGCTTGGCCCAGTCCCGCGTCTGCATCTTGCCCGTGTATTCGGCCAACGGGTACAGGTTCACGCCTGCCAGCGATGCCTGCACGGCCTGCTTGTCAGCGGCGGTGTCATCCTGGAACACGCGCGGGATCACCACGCCGGTGTTGCTCCTGGCGCGAAACACCTTGGTGATGCCCTTCGGCACGCTGCCCTTCCAGTCGGGCCCCACCAGCAGGTAGAAGCCCGGTTTGGTGCCGTACATCTTGCCAAGCTCGGCAAAGCTGTCGGTACCCAGATCCACCACCTGATAAACCCAGAAGCGCTTGCCGAAGTCGGGCACCTGCACCACCACCGGGCTCTGGTCCAGCGCCAGCACGCTGAAGCCATAGACCACATCCTGGTTGGGGCACGCCACCATGCGCTCGTCCGGCGCGATGTAGTCGGTCAGCATCGACAGCCGGTTGGACGGTGCGATCGGCACCGTCCCGCCCATCAGCCCGGGTTGAGGCAGGTCCTTGAACGCCAGCCGGCGGTTGTAGACATTGGTCATCGGCCACGCCCAGAAGTAGATGTCGCGCGCCGCCATCTGCAGGTAGGCATCGGTCATCTTCATCCCCGCCACGGGCCCGGCCACCGCTCCGGGCACGTCTTGCGCGGCAAGGGCCATGGTGGGCGTCGCAGCGGCAGACGCCAGCGCCACGGCAACGAGCAAGGGGGACAGCGCAGCGGATGGCATGCGGATCATCGATGGGTTACTCATGTCGGTGAAAGGTCGTGCGTTGTGCCACCACGGTGGGCGGCTGCGCCGTCTACCTCAGCTTTTCCAGGTCGCCCGGTCGCCAGGTCTTGTCAAAGAATGGCTGGGTAGGGCCGTAGAGACGCAGGATCACGAAGTAGCCCTGCTTCGGCAGGGTCTTCAGCCAGTTCTTTCCTGTGCCTGGCGACGTCGGGCCGAAGTAGATATCGGTGGATCCGTCCGCATTTCGTACCGGCTGGTCCATGGTGTTGATCGACGGAAACGGTTGGCCGTTGTCCACGCCCGACGCGGTGATCGAGTCATAGATGGTCGCGGACCAGAACAGCGCCGCCGGCACGTCCTTGGGCAGCGTGAGCTTGTAGCGGTTGCTGCCGGATAGGAAGTTGCCCTTCGCATCGACAAAGGTGGCCGGATATTTCGCACCCACGTTGACCATGTTCACAGCCATGCCCGGACTGGCGGAATACGCATTGGTGAAGAAACCCGTGCGCGGATCGATGTAGTTGAAGGTCTCGGCGGTAAAGGTGGCGTTGCCGGGAAACACGTTCAGCCAGCGGCGGTCTTCGTACCAGACGCCGTTGGGCACGCCACGCTGCGGCGCGTACGAGATCGAGTGCCCCATCTTGGCGGCAGTGCGGGCTGCCTTGTCCAGCAGGTCGCGCGTGTGCGTGTCCGGTGCGAACGGCTTGCCCTTGATGATCCCGAGCGCTGCCAGCATCCCGCGCATCTCCATGTCGGCCGGATCGACATACTCGTTGTCGATAAAGCGCGACAGCATGTTGAATGCCTTGTCATCCGTTGGATACAGCATGTTGACCGGCACGCCCGACGCATTGGGGAACTGCATGGGCCGGGCGGAAGCCTCCTTGCCCAGCGGATAGATCCGGGTCTGCTCCATCACCTTTACCGGCGCATCCAGCTGGCGAGGATCCTTGAAAAATCCGCGCCAGAACACGAACACCCCATACGTGCGCGACCGCATCACGATATAGGCAGCCGGAATCTCGCCGCGATAGTCAGGCGGGAGCACAAGGTATTTGCCACCCCTGCCCTTGTCCGGCCCGGGCAGCCCCACATCGCCGCACCACTGACGGCCGTCGATTTCCCCCTCGGTGCAGATCGGGCGCTGGAAGAAGTCGTCGAGGATGCCTTGCAGTCCGGGCGGCACGTCGATCACCATCGGGCCGTCTTCCTTCAGGTCGAGGTAGCCCATGGCGTAGATCACATCCGAATTCGGCGTGGTGACCAGCGTCTTGGCATTCAGGCGGTCCTTCCAGATCGGCAGGACGTTATATCCCTTGCCGAAGGTCTTCTCGGAGCCTTCCTTCATGCCGAGCATATTGAGGGCAGGCAGCGCCCAGATATACGACTGCACGGCGCGCTGGAACGTCAATTCGTCCTGGAGCGTGGCAACGCCCTGCGGCGTCGGATAACCGTTGTGGAATGGCAGGTTCGCCAGGGCATCGTAGCGCGTTGCCTGCGCTATGGCGTGTCCGGCAACGAAGGCCGTCAAGGCGACTGCAACCCCGATAACTTGCCGCATCGCTTCTCCTAGGATCTGTGGGCGATTGACTACCGCAAGATCCTATCGGCCATCGGCGTGCCGCGTACTGCATGTTTTCGTTCGCTGATGTGAATCTTTTCGCCTGAAACGGCCACTTGACAGCCGTCCGCTGATCTACAGCAGACGCTCCGCCTCTTCCAGCAGCGTCATGCGGGACAACATCGTGGCGCGCGCAAAGCGCACGAGCAGAAAGGTTCTCACCAGGCGGGGGTCGCCTGGAATGCTTGCGGTCAGGAATTCCAGGTCGTCGCCGGGCGCGGTGCTGTCATCGGGTTGAAGCACATTCATCCGGCTCAGCCGCATGCGCCGGCGCTCGATGAGKAGATAGGCGCCGGCGTTGGTGAGCGCTGCCTGCAGCCCTTCCATCTGGCGCTCCAGCGCATCGACTTGTCCCGCCGGCAGGGCAGTGTCGCCGTTGGCCGCATCGATCTGTGCGATCTGCGCGCGCAGGCGCTCCCGTTCCTCGGGGTCCGGCGAGACATCGCCGCCAAGCAGCGAACGCATGCCCACCCCCTGGCGTTCCAGCAGCCGCAAGCGCTCGCTGAGCAACRCCATCTCCTGCAGGCGCTCATCTCGCCCAATGCCCCCCGCCGCCGCACTGGCAAGGCCCTGCAGCGCAAGCTGGTCCAGCATGCGCGCCTCGATCTCCCTGTACAGCCCGGCGTGGCTGTCACCGCATATCCGAATCTGATGATCGTTGAAGCTGACCGTGGTTTGCAGCACGTCCGAGCGCATGACGTCGCCCTCCAGGGCCACGCCCAAGGTGCGCCGCTCGACCATTTCCATGCCAAGCACCGCAAACGCCTCGTCTGTGCCAGGTGACGCATCGAAATAGTCGCGCAGATCGGCGGCGCGGCTGAAAGCCAGTGCGACGTCCTGACCAGTGCCAAAACACGCGTGGATGTACGGGTCCGTCCCCCACGTCTCCGGACTCGCTTCCCGTGGTGCGGGAATGCCGGCCACGACCGCGCGTACGTGGTCGAGCGCGATGCGGATCGAGGGGGCCAGCCGCCGGGCATAGCGGGGCAATAGCCGTAGGCGGGGACTTAGCCGGGTAATGCGCTCGGCCAGTTCCGCCACCTCCCGCCGGTTGTCCGCCTGCCCATCGGGGCCGCGGCGGCGGCGCCAGTTCAGAATGCCCATCACCATGCTCCGTTCAGGCGCGCAATATGACCTTCAGCCGCTACCCGTTGCGAGTCCGACACCGTCATGCAATCAGAAGCGCCTCGTATTCCGCCCGAAACTGTTGCAGCGAGCTTTCCACCACCGTCACGGCGCCATCGATCAGACCGCAACGGCCGCTGCCGGGCAGGATGCGACACAGGTTCTCCAGCGCTTCCAGATCGGCACGTACGCCATGGCCCGTGTCGATCCGGCCGAGCAATCGCATCATCTGGAAGGTGCCACCCTTGCAGGGCGGACACTGTCCGCACGAGCCCTGGGCGAAGAAGCTCACGTACTCGGAGACCTTGCGGACGATGCTGGTGCCTTCGGACACGACGATCATGGCACCGGTGCCCAGACGCGAACGCCGTTGACGCACGGAGTCAAAATCGAGTGCCACATCGAGATCACGCTTCGTCAGCAAGGTATTGGACGGGCCGCCGGTAAAGACCGCCTTGAACTCCTTGCCCTGGAGCATGCCACCGCCATGCTCGAACACCAGGGCCTCCAGGCGCGTGCCCATCGGCAATTCATACAAGCCAGGACGCAGGACGTCGCCCGAAAGCGAATAGAGCTTGGTTCCGGCAGCATTCCCGATGCCAAGACCGCGATACCACTGCGCACCGTTGCGCAGAATGCCCGGTACGTGCGCCAGGGTCTCGGTGTTGTTCACGATGGTCGGTGAGCCATGCACACCGTGCTCGGCGGGATAGGGCGGCTTGCGTCTGGGGAACGGGAATCCGCCCTCGACACTCGCGATCACCGCCGTCTCCTCCCCGCCGATATACAAGCCAGAGCTGGGGATCACGTCAAGCGACAGCGGGCCGCCAATCAGACGAACGAGTTCCGCAAACAGGGCGTGCCCCCGCCACTGCTCCACCGCCTGCCGCACCATATTGAGGGCCAACGGTTGATGCGGATTAACGTACAGCACGACATGATTGGCATGGGTCGCCGCTGCGGCGATGAGCGCCCCCTCGATGACCTGGTGCGGCGTGTGCTCCAGCAGATAGCGGTCCTTGAACGTACCGGGCTCGTCTTCGTTGCCGTTGCAGATGATGTATTTGTCGCCTGCAGCGGTGGCAGCGACCGGTGCCCATTTGCGATGCGTCGCGAATCCGGCACCGCCCATCCCACGCAGGTCCGCTTGTTCGATTTCGGCGAGGATGGCGAGCGGATCGCGCAGGGCCTTGGCCAGCCCCTCTCCGCCGCCGCATGCGAGCCAGGCGTCCAGGTCTGCGCCGACCCGGATATCGTCCCTCAGGAGAACCTGATTCAGCTTGTGCATCGCGCGCTCCGTGGGTMGCTCATCRGACGCCGCCGCCCGCGCCGCCCCACTTGCCCCGGCGCAACGCTGCATCGACCCGCAAGTCGAAATGGGCATAGCCGGGGAAGAGTTGCGGTGCCTTGACATGCAAGGGTAGCCCCGCCAGCGTCAATTGCCGCTGCCAGGCGTGCACATGGCCGATGCCTGCGCGGCCGGCCATGGCACCCGCGCCAGACTCCGCTGCCTTGGCGCCGGCACGCCGCCCCATGCTCAGGATGTCGAGCAGCGCGTTTCCCATCAGGCGGTTACGCCCGTGAATGCCCCCCGTGACCTCGCCGACGCAAAACAGGCCGGGCACGCTCGTGGCACCGTCCTTGTCGATCGCCACGCCTCCGTTCTGGTAGTGGAGGGTCGGATAAACGAGGAAGGGCTCCACTGCCGCATCGTGACCGCACTTCCGCGCGAGATGGCGCAGCGTCACGAGGCGCTTGGCCAGAATGCCGGGGTTCTCCATTTCCAGCGTCGGCGTGTCGAGGAAGACGCCGGTCTGGCCGTCCCGGTCAATGCCACGCCCCTGCGCGCATTCGCGCAGAATCGCCGAGGCCACGACGTCCCGAGGCTTGAGTTCGTCCACGAAGCGCTCGCCCTCGCCATTGATCAGCTTGGCACCGGCCGAACGCGCCGCTTCCGAAATGAGTCCACCTGCCAGGTGCGCCGGATAGGCGATGCCGGTGGGGTGATACTGGAACGAGTCGAGTTCGCGCAGGTGTGCCCCGATCCGATAGGCCAGCACCAGGCCGTCCGCGGTGGCGCCGTAGTGGTTGGATGTCGGAAAAGCATTCAGGTGCAGCCGCCCCGCCCCGCCGGTGGCGAGAATCACGGCACGCGCGCGCACCAGCACATAGGTACGCGACTCCAGGTTATAGATCACGGCCCCGGCGCAGCGGCCCCGCTCGTCGGACAGCAGTTCGACCGCCGGGCAGCGGTTCCACACCTCGACTGCGGGATCGAGGTCCACCGCCTCGCGCAGCACGCGCATCATCTCCAGGCCGGTGTAGTCCCGATAGGACAGGATGCGCGCCGCCGAAGCGCCACCGGGCTTCTTGCGCAGAAGGTTGCCGCCCATGGGCCGGCCTTCCTCCAGGTCGAACATCACGCCAAGCTGGATCAGCCAGCGAATGACGTCGGGGCCATCCATCACCATCTGCGCCACGAGTTCTGGCTCGCCGCAGAAGTGTCCGGCGCGCAGGGTGTCCTCGAAGTGCAACTGGGGACTGTCGTCCTCGCCGACGGCCGCCTGAATCCCGCCTTCCGCCATGACGGTGTTGCTGTCACCCAGGCGCAGCTTGGTGGCGAGGATCACCTGCGCGCCTTGCTTTGCTGCAATGAGCGCCGCCGCACAGCCGCCACCGCCGCCGCCGACGATCAGGACGTCGGTGCTGATCACTTGCGCGCCGGCGATGTCGATATCGTCGATCAGCGCATTGGCCTGGAGATAGCGTGCGAGATCCGGCTGACAGGGGTCCCCCTGGTTCACGCCGATGCTCAGCGCCACACGCGCATTGAGCCCATGGTCGGGGTGATAGCCCTTGAGAAGCTCGTCGACAGAAGTGTCGTCGCTGCGGACCGTCGGTACCGCACCGGGCCGGTAGCGCTTGCGCGCGTCTTCGAAGGGAATGCCAGCGGGCATCGTTGTGGTTCCGATCAGCGTGGCGGCTGCGCGCCAGGCGCGTCGAAATCGATCTTCATTTCGCCGCGCTCGATCTGCTGCAGCCGGCGCATCAGGTTCGCCGGACGCAGCGACTGTGACGCGATCATCCGCCGCACGAACAGGCCGAGATGGTTGGGCCGGATATGCTCGGGGCAGGCCAGCGTGCAGAGGTTGCACATGACACACTCGTCGAAGACATCGCTCGACTCAGCCAGTTCGCCCGCCACGGCGAGATTGACGCCGCGCTGGACGTCGAGCCCCTTCGGGCAGGCGCGATCGCAGCCGCTGCAGTGACGACAATGGGAGGCTTCCGGGAATATTTCAGAGAGGGTGCGCAGCGCCTGCCAGCTGTCGCCGATTTCGTCCAGGCGATACCTGTGGCGAGACGAGACGGTGAAGTAATCCAGGAAGGCCACCTGCATGCCCTCTTCGACGAGCGTCTCGCATCCGAGGGCCGTCTTCACCTCCTGCTCGCCGCTGTGCCGCACCATGACGCGGCACGAACCGCAGACCCCCTGCCCCATGCAGCCAACGCCCTCGACCAGCGTCTCGCCTGCGTAGAGGAAGGCCTGCAGGATGGAGCAGTTGGCCGGCGCCTGGACCTGATGGCCGTCGATGCTCAAGCGTACCAGTCCCATCGGGTTGCACTCCGTCGTTCGCGGCGCCAACGCCACACTGGCGCTTCTATCGAAAAGGTCATATAAACCATAGCATATGAAAGGCTCACGAACTGCCACGCGGCCTTCACTTCACTTTCCGCTGATGTAGCGCGAAACCGGCCCAGGTTCAGGCTCGATTCTCCAGGCACGACGGAGGTACGCCATGCGGCAACCCAAGATCGTCATCGTCGGAGCAGGACTGGTTGGCGGATCGGCGGCCCTGTTTGCGTCGGGGGCCATCCCGAGCGCGGAAATCGTCATCATCGATGTCGCACGCGTCCGGGCCGAAGGGCAGGCGATGGACCTCGCCCACGCTGCGGCATTCTGGGGACACAACCGCTTCTATGCCGGCGATTACGAGAACGCGCGCGACGCGGACCTCGTCGTGATCACCGCCGGCGTCGGCGTGAAGCCAGGGCAAACTCGCCTGGACCTGGCCAAAACCAATGCAGGCATCGCGACGGAGATCGTCGATCGCATCGCCCCGCTGGCCCCGGATGCGATCTACCTCATCGCGAGCAATCCCTGCGATGTGTTGGCCGCCGTCGTGTTTGACCGCCTCCGCTGCGCGCCGGAGCGCGTCATCAGCACGGGCACCTCGCTCGACACCGGCCGGTTGCGGTCGCTGCTCTCCGAGCGACTGGGCATCGTGGCGCCTGCGATTCACGCCCACGTTCTCGGCGAACACGGGGAATCCGCGCTGATCGGCTGGTCCGGCGCAACGGTCTCCGGCATGCCCCTGGAAACGTTCCTGGCGAAGAGCGGCAAGGAGCTTGGGCCTGCCAGCCGGGATCTGATCCTGCGCTCCGTGCACGAGGCTGCCAAGCTCATCAAGGAAGGCAAGGGCGCCACGCATTACGGCATCGCCAGTGCGATCGGGCGAATTTGCCAGGCCATCGTCCACGACACGGACCTCATTCTCACGGTCGGCATTGTGCATGCGGAAGTCGAAGGCGTACCGGAGGTATGTCTGTCGCTGCCGATGGTGGTCAATGGCAGTGGCGCGCAGTTACTGGCTTATCCGGAACTGGACCCCACCGAGCGCGAAGCCCTGCAGCGCAGTGCGCGCATCGTCAAGGAGGCCACCGACAGCGTGCGCCACCGGTAGGGGCATTGCACGCTTCGGACAAATCCGTTCGATGTCAGATCCTGACGGCTTCCACTCAGCTTKGCGGCGTCGGCGTCACGCTGGCACTTCTGCCGAAAAAGTCATATAAACCATAAGCAAAGACGACTGGGAAGGATCGCACCATGCTTGCAAAACTGAAAGCGGCGTTCCAATACTTCAACAGCGTAGTCCCCTTTAGACTCGGCCCCGCCCTGATCACGACGGTGGTGCTGGTCACCCTGCTGCTGTGGCCTGTGCCAGAGGGGCTCACGCCCAAGGCCTGGGGTCTGGTTGCCATCTTCCTGACAACCATCGTGGCGATCATCCTGAAGGTCATGCCGATCGGCGTGATGGCGATGATGGCCATCGTGGTCCTCTCGCTGTCGCAGGTGACCTCGACCTCGTCCAAGGGGGCCATCGCCGATGCGCTGACCGCCTTCGACAGTCCGCTGATCTGGTTGATCGTGGTCGCCATCCTGATCTCCCGCGGCGTGAAGAAGACCGGCCTGGGCACCCGTATCGGCCTGATGTTCATCGCCCTGATGGGGAAACGCACGATCGGCATCGGCTATGGGCTGGCCACCTGCGAACTGGTGCTGGCGCCGTTCACGCCAAGCAATACGGCGCGCGGTGGCGGCATCGTGCATCCGATCATGAAGTCGATCGCCACGGCATTCGACTCGGACCCGGCCAAGGGCACCGAGGGCAAGGTCGGCACCTACCTGGCGTTGGTCAACTATCACGCCAACCCGATCTCCTCGGCCATGTTCGTGACCGCCACCGCACCGAACCCGCTAGTGGTGGACTACATCGCCAAGGCAACCAATCAGGCACTGCATCTGAGCTGGATGAGCTGGGCGCTCTGCATGCTGCTGCCCGGCCTGCTATGCATGCTGGTGATGCCGATGGTGATCTATGTCTTGTCGCCGCCGCAGCTCAAGGCCACACCCAATGCGGTGGAGTATGCGCACGCCGAAATGGCGAAGATGGGCCCGGTGTCGCCGAAGGAACGGGTCATGATCTTCACCTTCGCGCTCCTGCTGCTGTTGTGGGCCAACATTCCGGCGATGGTGTTCGGCCCGGCGCTCACGCTGGACCCCACGGTGGTCGCCTTCGTCGGCCTGTTCGTGCTGATCATTACGGGCACCATCGACTGGGACGATGTACTGTCCGAAAAGAGCGCCTGGGACACGCTGATATGGTTCGGCGCGCTGATCATGCTGGCCGAGCAACTGAACAAGCAGGGTGTGATCGGCTGGTTCTCAACCGGCATGAGCAACGCGATCGTGGCCAGCGGCATCGGTTGGGGCGGCACGGCCGCGATCCTGGTAGCGGTCTTCGTGTTCTCGCACTACCTGTTCGCCAGCACGACGGCACACATCAGTGCGATGATGCTCGCCTTCCTGACGGTCGGCGTGAATCTGATACCGCCCGCGTATGTGGTGCCGTTCATGCTGCTGATGGCGGCCGGCTCGGCGATCATGATGACGCTGACCCACTATGCGACGGGCACCTCGCCAATCATCTTCGGCAGTGGCTACGTCACGATGGGGAACTGGTGGCGCGTTGGCTTTGTGATGTGCGTGGTCGAACTGCTGATCTTCGCGGTGGTCGGCACCGTCTGGTGGAAGGTGCTTGGCTACTGGTGAAACCGCAGCGATTCACCCAAAGACAATCGCCATCGATCTTGCTGTCTTGACAGCGTCAGTGTGGACAAAGGCGCAACGTCGATTTGCCAGTAGGTCCTCACCGGCGCCTCCAATGCATGGAGGACGATGGCCTTGATGACGCTCGCATGCGTGACGACCAGCGTGTGCGAGGCGGGGCTGGCATAGGGCCCCATCCACCGCCGCACACGTTCGCAAAACGCGGACAGGGATTCCCCGCCGTGCGCGACCATGTCCGGATCGGACAACCAGGCAGACAGTGCGGCAGGTTCCGCAATGCCGATTTCCTTGAGCGAGCGCCCCAACCATCTGCCGTAGTCGACCTCCCCCAGCGCGGGTTCGATGATCGGCGAATGGCCCAGCGCCATGGCGGCCTCCCGTGCGCAGCGTGCCGGGCTGCTGAGCACCTGGTCTGGCGCCCCGAGCGCGGTGGCGAGCCGGGCCACGTCGTCGGCCTGTCCGGGATCCAGGGATTCGTCGGCCGGAAACCGCCCGGCGCGCAGGGCTGCCGTGGCCGGTACGCAGAGCAATGTCAGGCGGGTTGTCACGTGTCAGGTCGTCCAGTCGATTAGAATGCACGCATATGCGCTGGGGAGAAGCCGGTTGGAATCCGGCACGGTCGCGCCACTGTATCGCAATCTGAAGCGTCGTTTCGACGAAGCAGGCTGCCAAGTCAGACCTCCTCAACGCCTCATCCATCCGTTACGGGACGCGTCATCCTCAAGGAGATCTGCCATGCACGCAAGCGCCACCCTTTCGCCGGCCATCGAGCCGGTATCCATCCCGGTTCCCGAACTGCTGCCCTGGGCCATCTTTGGCAGCATGCTCCTGCTGCTGGCGATCTACTTCGTCGGCGTGGAGGAAGGTGCCGCCGCCATCTTCAATACGATGTATGTGCATGAGTTTGTGCACGACGGACGTCACCTGCTCGGCTTTCCCTGTCACTGAGGACGCGCCGCCATGGTGAGAAGTCTTCTGGTMCGCGGCATGATCGCGGGGTTCCTGGCGAGCCTGCTGGCATTCGGTGTTGCCAAGGTCGTTGGAGAACCGGAGGTGGAGGGCGCCATCGCGTACGAAGCGCGGATGGAGCAGGCAATGGGCGGTAGCCACCAGCATGAGATGCCCGAACTGGTCAGCCGTGACGTACAGGCCGGGCTCGGGCTGTTTGTCGGGCTGGCGGTGTTCGGCAGCGCGGTAGGTGGCCTGTTTGCGCTGACGTTCGCCTTTGTCTACGGCCGGATTGGCAAGCTGGGCGCGCGCCCGACGTCCGTGCTGATGGCGCTGCTTGGCTACATCGCGACCGTGCTGGTGCCGTTTATCAAATACCCACCGAATCCGCCGGCCATCGGCGATCCTTCGACGATCGGCCTTCGCACCGCCTTGTTCTTCACCATGATCGCCCTGTCGTTGGCGGCGATGGTGATTGCGGTCATCGTTGCCCGCAAGCTTGCGGCGAGCCACGGCACCTGGCACGCCACGCTGGGCGCGGCGGCCGTCTATGTGGTCATCGTGCTGCTGGCGCAAGGGTTGCTGCCGGAGGTCAACGAGATCCCCGACGAATTCTCAGCCGTCCTGCTGTGGCGCTTCAGGATGGCCGCCTTCGGTATCCAGGCCACGCTCTGGGCAGGTCTTGGTCTGCTGTTTGCCACGCTGGCACAGCGGCGGCTGGAGGAGCGACGCGGCGTCAGGCATGCCTGACGTCTGATAGCCGAGCCCAAAACAAACATCCCCGCCACGGCGGGGATGTTTGTTTTGGGCCGCGACAGCCTTGCCGACTACTGCGCGCGCAGCGTCTTCGCAGCCCGATCTCGTTCGGATACTTGAAGTCGTCGAACGCGTCGAGCAGCTCATCGTCGATCTGGATCACGGAGGAGATCGTCGATGTCCGATTGTAGGAAGGCCAATCAATGAAGTAAAATGATCGTTATTCAAAAATACATGAATCTCAATCATGCTTGAACGCATTCACCTGGCAATCATCCGGGAAGTGGACCGTGAGGGCTCCCTGACAGCGGCCGCTTCGGTGCTGTGCCTGACGCAGTCGGCACTGAGCCATGCAATGAAAAAGCTCGAGTTGCAGTTGGGTACCGACATCTGGCTGCGGGAAGGCCGCAGTCTGCGGCTGACCCAGGCGGGCTCCTACCTGCTGGCGGTGGCCAACCGCGTGCTGCCTCAGCTCGATCTGGCCGAAGAACGGGTCCACCAGTTTGCGCAGGGCGAGCGCGGCACGCTGCGGATAGGCATGGAGTGCCATCCCTGCTATCAGTGGCTGCTCAAGATCGTCTCGCCCTACCTATCGACATGGCCGGACGTGGATGTCGACGTCAAGCAGAAGTTCCAGTTCGGCGGTATCGGCGCGCTGTACGGGTATGAGATCGACATGCTGGTAACGCCGGATCCACTCTACAAGCCCGGCCTGCATTTCGAGCCGGTGTTCGACTACGAGCAGGTGCTGGTCGTCAATCGCGGCCACCGGCTCGCCGGCTTGCCCCACGTAGACGCCGACGCGCTGACGAACGAAGTGCTGATCACCTATCCCGTGGCCACCGATCGCCTGGACATCTACAACCTGTTCCTGCAGCCGGCGGGCGTCACGCCCAAGCGCCACAAGACCATCGAGACCACGGACATCATGATGCAGATGGTGGCCAGCGGGCGTGGCATCGCGGCCCTGCCGCGCTGGCTGGTGGCCGAATATGCGGAAAAGATGGATGTCACGGCGGTACGGCTGGGCCCACATGGCGTCGCCAAGCAGATCTTCCTTGGCGCGCGGGAAAGCGACATCGAGATCGATTACGTACAAGCCTTCATCGAACTGGCCCGCCGTTCAGCGGAGCTCGCCCCCAACTGAACGACGTACCACCATCAGCCGCGCGTATCGCAGCGCGTCACCGACCCGGCATGCGTGAAAGCACCCAACTTCCGCCCACATCGGAATACAGCGTTTTCTGGTTCAGCCGGCCAGCGCCTGATCCAGCGCGGCTTGCAACGCGGCGCCATCCAGTTCCTGGCCGATCAGCACCACGCGCGTGCCCCGCGCTTCGTCAGCACGCCAGGCACGGTCGAAGTAGCTGTCGAATCGTTGTCCCACGCCGTGCAGCACCAGTCGCATTGCCTTGCCCGGGAGTTCGGCGAAACCCTTGACGCGATAGATCGTGTGGTCGGCCACCAGCTTCTGGAGCGCGCCAACCAATGCCTCGCGGTCAACGGTGCCAGCCTCCACCACCACCGAATCGAATTCATCGTGATGATGATCGGCGTGGTCGGCGTCGTCCGCGCTGCCATGATGATCCACGCGCAGGTGGATCGTCTCTTCCGACGCGCGGTTCAGTCCCAGCAGGCTGTTCACATCGAGCGACCCCGCCTGCGCCGGCACGATCTTCACTTCGGCCGGAATCTCGGGCCGTACCAGCGCCTCCACTGCGGCAATCTGGGCGGCATCCATCAGATCGGTCTTGTTCAGGATGACCAGATCCGCGCTGGCGAGCTGGTCTTCGAACAGCTCGTGCAGCGGCGACTCGTGATCGAGGTTCGGATCGGCGCGGCGCTGCGCGTCTACCGCCACCGGATTCGCGGCGAACTGGCCGGCGGCGGCGGCGGGGCCATCCACCACCGTGACCACCGAATCCACCGTGAACGCGTTGCGGATGCTMGGCCAGTGGAATGCCTGCACCAGCGGCTTCGGCAGCGCCAGACCCGAAGTCTCGATCAGCACGTGATCGATCTGGTCGCGGCGCTCGAGCAGTTGTTCCATGACCGGGAAGAACTCTTCCTGCACGGTGCAGCACAGGCAGCCGTTGGCCAGTTCATAGAGTTGGCCGGTGGGCTCGCCMTGCTCGTCGCAGCCAATGCCGCAGCCCTTCAGGATTTCCCCGTCGATGCCCAGCTCGCCAAATTCGTTGACGATGACAGCGATACGGCGCCCGTTGGCATTCTCGAGGATATGGCGCAGCAAGGTGGTCTTGCCGCTGCCCAGGAAGCCCGTGACGATCGTGGCGGGAATTTTTGCGGTTTGCATGGAATCACCTGATGCTTGAAAGTTGAAAATGGAAAGGGGTGGCGAGAGTCAGCGGCGCAACCGCCGCCAGCCCACGACCACCCCGCTGACGGACATCACCAGACCCACCAGCGACAGCACCCACACCACCACATCCCATGACGGGCGATGCTGCGTGAGCGAAACGAAGTCATAGCTGTGTACGGCGTTGAACAGCCAGCGATAGAGACGGCGGCTGTCGTCACTACGGCCGATGACCTGACCCGTCGAGGGATCGACATAGGCCCAGGTGTTGTCGGCGTCGTCGAAGGTCACGCGCAACACGGGCAGCCTGCGCGCGTTGTGGTGACTGTACCAGTAGGTGTCGGCCTCGGCCTGCATGACGCTGGCCACGACTTTAGCGTCCGGCATCAGGGTGCCGGMGATACGCGAKAGCATGCCCGGGTCCCAGCGCACTGGCGCACCACTGCCCGGATCGAGCACCGTGACAACGCCCTTGCCGGCGGCCACCTGCAACATGGGCGTGCTGCCGACCCACACCATACGGACCTCGCGCGCACTGCGGTCTGCCAGCGTGGCACGCCAGTCCGGCGCGGGGAACGAGGCCCCGGCATGCCCCGCGTAGCGCTGCAGGGCCGCGCCGTCGAAGCCGCGTCCGTTGAACCACTGGTTAGGATTGACGGAGATCCATCCCGAGATCAGCCAGAACAGCAGGAACAGCGCGCCGACGAGCCCGGCCATGTGATGCCACGCCATCCAGCCGTGGTACGGCGAGACGCCCGCCATGCTGCCGTGCGCAAAGCGCCGCCGCACGCGTAGCCGCAGCCAGCCAATCCAGATTCCCGTGATGGCCACCACCACGCAGGGCCCGGACGTCCACAGCACCACCTGCCGCCACAGCGGCGGGTCCTTGCGGATCGGCGTGAAATACAGCCAGTGCGGCACCGAGCCGAGCCAGTTCCAGAACCGCTCCGCGCGATCGGTATCGCGCATGATCTCGCCGGTCTTCGCCGAGACGTATAGCTCGGTGCCGTGTCCGTCATCGATGGCGATGCGATGCAGCGGACGCCACGCGTTGAGGCCATTCGGCACGGTCCACTGGTCTCGTTCGGCGGTCTCGATCCAGCGCGCAGGCTTGCCGGTGAACTGCTGGGCAGTGGCCTGCGCCGTGGCTGCATCGACGCGCTCGATGACGCGGCCATCGGTGGCCGCCACGGTATGGGGCTGACCCTTGCCATCAACCATGCGATAGACGGGCAGGCTGCCCGCCATCTCAAGCCGCAGGCTGCGTGGAAAGCTGGACAGTCCCGCCGCCGCCATCGCCGCATCGGGCGTCGTGGCCACGGCACGCACATCGAGCGGCGGCAGGCTGGCCAGCCGCTCGGCATCGGTCAGCGCGGGAAAGCCGACGTACATCATCACCAGCCCCGAGCCGAACCACATCGCGATCAACAGGCAGCCGGCGATGCCCATCCAGCGATGGATCAGGTACAGCCAGCGCCGGATCTTGCGCCACATCGCCCCGGGCCTCAGAAGTAGAAGTTGGCCGACAACTCCGCCGAACGCGGACGCCCCAGCAGCCATTGCTGGCCCCCGTTCGAGACCGATTCGGCGTAGTCCTTGTTGAACAGGTTGTAGACGCGCAGCGTCAGCGCCGCCTGCTTCGAGACACGCCACGACAGCGCCGTATCCACCGTCGTATAGCTCGGCACGCGCACGCGGTTGGCCGTGTCCGCGTAACGTCCGCCGACATAGCGCAGGCCCGCGCCGAACGTCCATTGCGGGATGAAGTTCCACGTCAGCCACGCGTTGGCGGCCTGTTGCGGCACGCTCGTCGGCACGTTGCCGGMGCGGGAGACCAGCACCCCGCCGACCGACTCGTTGAAGTCGTCATAGCGCGCGCGCAGCACGGTGCCGTTGACGTCGAGGCGCAGACCGCGCAGCACTTCCACGCTCGCCGAGGCTTCCAGCCCGCGCGACGACTGCTCGCCCACCTGCTGGGTGATGGTCGGATTGACCGGATCGCGCGAAAGCAGGTCGTTCTTGCGGATCTCGTACGCCGCGAAGGTCCATTCGCCGCGATTGCCCCAGAACGCCTGCTTCATGCCCACTTCCACCTGCTTGCCGGTGGCGAGGTTGAAGTTGCGCTGCGCGTCGGACGTGGTGATCAGCGCGCCGAGCGGATCGGTCGCGGTGGCGTACTGGGCGTAGACGGCCAGGCTCGGGGTGAACTGGTAGACGGTGCCCACGCGCCACGTGATGTTGGCGAAGGTCTTGTCCCAGGCCGAGCCGGCCACGAGGTCGGTGCGCGTCAGGTCGGCATGGTCGAAGCGCACCCCGCCGATGACCGACCACTGCGGCGTGAGGGCGATACGGTGCTMACCGAACAGCGCGTACTGCGTGGTGTTGCTGCGGAAGCGCGGCGAGGTAACGACGCCCGGCGGGCTGAAGAACAGGCCCGGATCGAAATCACGCGCCGGTACGGTGGAGGTGCCGCCATAGGGCGAGTTGTTCGAGTGGGTGAAGTTGACCTTGTTGACGTCGAAGCCCACCGTCGTGGTGTTATCGAGCCCGAACAGCTTGCTGCGCACCGTCATGTCGGCGCGGTTGCCCACCTGCTCCTGGTCGTGCAGGATTTCCAGGTAGTCCCCGCGGCGCACCTGCGAGGTGGCCGGCAGATAGGTATAGGTCTCGCTGTCGCGCCAGTGACGGTGGCTKGTCAGGTAGTAGAACTGGTTGCGCACGGTGACGCGGTCGTTCGGCGTCCATTCGGCGTTCAGGCGCGTCCAGCGGTCGCGATAGCTGATCTCGGCATCGCCAACGTTGTAGTTCTTCTTGCGCAGCGAGCGGTCCAGGCTGCCGTTGACCAGCGGCGTGCCGAGGTATTGCTGCGGATGCTGGGTGCCGTCGTCATAGGACAGCGTCAGGTTGAATTCCGGATTCACGTCCAGCCGCACGGACGCCGACACCATCAGGTTGTTGGCATCGCCCCGATCCACCCAGCCAGCCGTCCGGTTGTAGGCCGTGGCGAAACGGTACGACAGGTTGTCGTTGACCTTGCCACCACTGTCGAAGGCCACGCGCGCGGTCTTCTCGGTGCCGCCCGTGATCTGGAGTTCGTTCTCGATCGGGCCTCGGATCGGCTTCTTCTGCACCACATTGACCACGCCGCCGATCGCCCCTTCGCCATACATGACCGATGCGGGGCCGCGCAGGACCTCGATGCGGTCTACCGACCACGTATCGAACGGAAAGGTCACCGTACCGGAGGCCACGTACATGCGCGTGCCGTCCAGCAGCTGCATGACCGAGCCCTGCCCGGCGAAGCCGCGCGCGGTCAGCGAGGTGCCGCCGTTGCCCGGCGACGGATTGCCGGTGATGCCGGTTGCCCGGGTCACGGCCTCGCGCACGCTCTGGTCGCCCCGCGCGCGGATGGTCTCGCCGCTGATGACTTCGACGCTGGCCGGCGTCTCGAGCGGCGTCAGGCCCATGCGGCTGCCCGTGTATTCGGGTTTCGAGAGCGCCAGGCCGGGATAGACGGCCTCACTGACGACCACGGGCGGCAGTGACGTGTCCTTCTGTTCGGAGGTTTCCTGTGCGAAAGCACAGGGAAGATTGAGGCCGGCCACGGCACCAAGTGATGCGGCCAGCACGCGCGGTCGACGCCCACGCGCAGGGCGTGACGAAATCTGGGCCGAGCGCGGGCGGCCAGCGGAATGCGCGAACAAGTTGTATGTCATCGTGAAGCCGGACGACCCCGTCCGTGCGAAAGATTTCGATGATGACAACAGGCCGGTATCCGGGCTGACAGGCGGGGAGCGTGCGCTCCCGGGAATCCGTCGCCTTCCCACGCGATGACAACGATGACAATCGCGCAGTGGCCGCCGATCCGATGGATCGACATGACAGTTCCCGAACCTGCTTACCGTTGCGGGGGCAGCACAGGCTTGGTCGCGGCTCGGCGACGTACCTGTTTCCCGTTTAACCCACGCGCATCGCGGGCACCTGCAATCACGGGCGGMACAGGGGACGTGCCGCGGTGCGCATTCTACCCGTAACGGACGGTTACAAAGCGCACATGCTGATCTGGGGAGCACGAAGGCGTGAGAGCGGGATGACCGGCGGGTGCGCCCGATAACTCACATGACTACTGCTCATGAATTGTTGAAATAAAGCCATTTTACTTCATCGATGCACATCCATACGATTGGCATGTCGCGTGAGCCTCGCAACAGATGAAAGCAAAAATGACACGTCCACTCCGTCTAGTAGCGGTTTCCGGCGGGCTACAACGCCCCTCCAAGTCTGCAGCCCTGGCAGAGCACCTGCTAGACCTGATCGCAGACGAACTTCCGTGCGAACAGCGCTTGGTTGAACTGGGTCAGCTCGCACCGCGGCTTGCCGGCGCGGTCTGGCGCACCCACTTGCCCGACACGGTGGAGCGGGAACTTGCGGCGGTTGAGCAAGCTGACGTCCTGGTGGTGGCAACACCGGTGTTCCGCGGCTCCTACACCGGACTGTTCAAGCACTTCTTCGACTTCATTCATCAGGACGCCTTGATCGACAAGCCTGTGTTGTTGGCTGCCACCGGTGGCAGCGAGCGCCATGCCCTGGTGATCGACCACCAGTTGCGGCCGCTGTTCAGCTTCTTCCAGGCGCGCACATTGCCGCTGGGTGTCTACGCGACCGACAAGGATTTCGTCGACTACCGCCTGCAGAACCAGGCCCTCATCGAGCGGGCCAGGCTGGCGATCCAACGGGCACTGCCGTTGGTCGAACTGACGCACCACGCAAGGCCCGCTCTGGCCGAGGAAGTGGTTGTGGCCTGAAACAAGAATCGACTTCTCTCAAAAATTAGGTCACTGGATCGCAATGAACAAAGAACTTGCCTTTAGCCTCAAGAGCATTCTTTTCGATGAAAACTATCAGCCATCGGACAGTACGCGCGTAACCACCAATTTTGCCAACCTGGCCCGGGGAAAGAGTAGGCAACAGAATCTGCGCAACACGTTGAGGATGATTGACAATCGCTTCAATGACCTGGCGCATTGGGACAATCCGACCGKAGATCGCTACGCTGTCGAGCTCGAGATCATCTCCGTGGAGATGAGTGTCGACGCCAAGCGCGGCAACGATGCATTTCCGTTGATCGAGATACTGAAAACCTGCATTCTCGACAAGAAAACGCACAAACGCATCGACGGCATCGTGGGGAATAACTTCTCCTCCTACGTACGCGATTACGACTTCAGCGTCTTGCTTCCAAGGTACAACGTTGATCGAGCGGAATTCCGCACGCCAGACGATTTTGGTGACTTGCATGGAAAGCTGTTCAAGCAGTTTGTTGCCTCGCGCACTTACAAGGAGCGCTTCCACAAGCCGCCTGTCATCTCCATAAGCGCCTCGACCAGCAAGACCTATCAGCGGACCGGAAACCAGCACCCCGTACTTGGGGTCGAGTATCAACAGAATGAACTGTCCTCGACCGACCGATACTTCGCAAAGATGGGGATGCAGGTTCGTTTCTTCATGCCTCCGAATGGCGTTGCACCCTTGGCTTTCTACTTTTTCGGCGATCTTCTGGGCGACTACACAGATCTCGAGTTGATCGGCACCATCAGCACAATGGAAACCTTTCAGAAGATTTATCGCCCCGAGATTTACAACGCCAATTCTGCAGCAGGGAAACGCTATCAACCGAGCCTGAAGAACCAGGATTACTCGTTGACGCAGATTGTCTATGACCGGGAAGAACGCAGCCAGCTGGCTGTCCAGCAGGGGAAATTTGCGGAGGAGAACTTCATMAAGCCGTACAAGAACGTCCTTGATCAATGGTCTGCCAATTTCGCGCTCTGACCCCATAACACGCCGTCCCGTGGCTGATCGGGAAAAACGGTCCCGAAGTATGCTTGCCACACCCATCGTTGCTTGAAAGGAATCCTCAGATGTTTGAAACCTCCATCGCCGGCAGCCTGCCGAAGCCAGGCTGGCTGGCTGAAACAAACAAACTCTGGCCTCAGTGGAAGGCTGAAGGCGACGCGCTTCGCCAGGCCAAGGCCGACGCGACGTTGCTGTGGATCAAGGCCCAGGAAGACGCAGGCCTGGACATCGTGTGCGACGGCGAGCAATCGCGACAGCACTTCGTGCACGGCTTTCTCGAGCAGGTCGAGGGCATCGACTTCGAGCACAAGGTGAAGATGGGCATCCGCGACAACCGCTACGACGCGATGGTGCCGCAGGTGGTTTCGGCCCTGCGCCTGAAGGGCCGCGTGCATGCTTTCGAAGCACAGCTGGCGCGCGCGCACACGAAGAAGAAACTGAAGTTCACCCTGCCCGGCCCGATGACCATCGTCGACACCGTGGCGGACCGCTTCTACGGCKACAAGGTCAAGATGGCCTTCGCCTTCGCCGAGTTGCTCAACCAGGAGKCCCTGGCGCTTCAGGCCGACGGCGTAGACATCATCCAGTTCGACGAGCCCGCCTTCAATGTCTACATGAAGGATGCCGCCGATTGGGGCGTGCAGGCGCTCGAGCGCGCGGCGCAGGGCTTGACCTGTACGACGGCGGTGCATATCTGCTACGGCTACGGCATCAAGGCCAATACGGACTGGAAGAGCACCCTGGGCGACCAATGGCGCCAGTATGAGACGGTGTTCCCCGCGCTGGCCCGCAGCTGCATCGACCAGGTGAGCCTGGAATGCATCCACTCCCATGTGCCGCCCGACCTGATGGGGCTGCTGGCCGGTAAGGACGTGCTGGTCGGCGTGATCGATGTGGCCAGCGACGTGGTCGAGACACCCGAGGAAGTGGCTGACACCATCGGCCGGGCGCTGGAGTTCGTGCCGAAGGAGCGGCTGTTCCCGTGCACGAATTGCGGCCTGGCGCCGATGGGTCGGGATGTGGCGTGGCGCAAGCTGGAGGCGCTGGCAGCAGGCACGAGGCTGGCAAAGGAGCGGCTCACCACGGTGTGACGCCCACATGGTCGTCCGCTCTTGGCCGCGGATTCTGTTGGGCTGACCAGGAGTGGAGCGACACAGGGCTTGCATCGCCGGCGCGATTGCCTATATGATTCGTATATGTTTCATATATGGATGGCACTATGGGCATCGTGAACATCGATGGCGAGCTGCATGATCAGTTGCGCAAGGCAAGCGGCGTGTCATGTCGGTCTATCAACGCTCAGGCAGCGTTCTGGATGAAGATTGGCATGCTGTGCGAAATGAATCCCACGCAAAGCTTCAATGAGATCGTCACTCGCGAACTGCGGGCTGCGGGTGTTGTTGCGCAAAGCTTGAAGGTGGCTTCGTGACCAAGGAACCTGGGGAAATTGCCCTGATGGCCGAATCGGGCAGGCTATTGGCAGAGGTTTTTTCTCGCCTGGATCGCCTGAATCTGATCGGCATGTCCACCATGCAGGTCAACGATCTGGTGGACCACTTCATTGTCGACGAACTCCACGCGCGCCCAGCCAGCAAAGGGCAGTACGGGTACGCCTACGCCCTCAATGCCTCCCGTAACCACGTCGTTTGCCACGGCGTTCCGTCCCCCGCGGAGGTCCTCCAGGACGGCGACATAGTGAATTTCGATATCACGCTGGAGAACAATGGCTACATTGCGGATTCCAGTAAGACGTATCTGGTCGGCGAAGTCTCTCCGCTTGCCAAACAACTCGTGCGCGTAACGTATGAAGCGATGTGGAAAGGAATCAAAGCCGTCCGCCCAGGCGCGAGACTAGGTGATGTGGGGTATGCCATTGAGCGACATGCTCGCCGCAATGGCTACTCAGTCGTGCGGGAATACTGCGGGCACGGCATCGGTCGAGAAATGCACGAGCCCCCAGAGGTCCTGCATTGGGGAAGGCCGAACACGGGTCTGGTGCTGCGAGAAGGCATGGTGTTCACCATCGAGCCAATGATCAATCAGGGGCGGCATGCGGTTCATACGGAAGCCGACGGCTGGACTGTGGTGACGGGTGACGGAAAGCTGTCCGCACAGTTCGAGCACACAGTCGCCGTAACTCGACACGGCGTCCGGGTTCTGACGCTACGCGCGGATGAAAGAATGCCGAACTGACCCGTGTTGAGGCAGGGGTTACCACGCATCGTGTCGATATTGGGGTCGAGTCCGAAGTCGAAGCCTTGGCTCGCGCCATCCCCAAGATCGATCACCTGGTCACGACAGCCGCCTCACTGGTATTCAAGCCGTTCATGGAGACCGCCCGATCCGACATCGACGCGATGCTAGGGTCGAAGCTGCTGGGGCCGATGCATCTGGTCCGGCATCTGGTCCGGCATCTGGTGGCCCGCATGACCAAAGACAAGGGAAAATGAAAAAGCCAGCCGATGGCTGGCTTTCAACGAAGCGCTTTCCGCCGGGCCGACTAGCGGCCCGGCTCCCACTTACAGAAACTTGAACAGGTTCATCCCCTGGATCTGCATGAACGACTGCTGCGCGCCTTGCAGCGCGGTCTGGCGCTGATAGAACTCGCTGATGGCGGCCGCGTAGTCCAGGTCCTGCAGGCCCGACAGGGTCTGCGCGTTGGACAGCGCGCGGTTCTCGCCGATGGTGTCCAGCGCGTCGACTTCATTCAGGCGCGAGCCCACCGACGAGCGCACCGTCAGCACGTTGTCCAGGGAGTTGCTGAACTGGCGGATGCCCGTGGCGATCACGTTCTGCAGGTTGGCGTTCGCCGCTTCCTGGTTCAGGCCGGTGTTGATCGGGGCCTTCAGCGCGTCGATCACGGCCTTCAGGTTTGCGAACACGTCCGCGCCGGCCTGCTGCGCCGGCTTGGCGGTCATGGTGTCGCCGTCTGCCGGGACGCCCTTCACCGAGAACGACACGCCTGCCACCTTGATGGCCACGTTTTCAGAGTAGTCCGTCGGGGTGCCCACGGCGGTGCCGGTGGTGGTGTCCATGATGCTGTACTGCATCTTGCCCGTGCCGGCGTCGGTCTGGAACGTCAGCGTCAGCGAGTGGCCGTACAGCGGGTCGGTCGGGTCCGTGACCGAGATCGCGCTGTAGGTGCCCGTGCCGGTATTGGCCGAATTGCCCTTGAGCACGTAGCCGGCGTTGCCGGTGACGCTCATGAACACTTCCGAACCGTTGTTGCCCGCTTCCATCTGGCGCGCGGCATCCACCTGCAGCAGCTGGTGGCCGGTATCGCCCTGGTACATCGCACCGCCCGCCGCGTTGAGCGAGAACGGCACGGTGCCCGACTGCAGGCCGGCGAAGATGTAGTTGCCGTTGCCGTCGTCGGCGTTGGCCAGGCCCATCAGCTGGTCGAACTGGCCTTGCARCGCAGTGGCCAGCGACGCGCGGTCGTTGTCGCTCAGCGTGCCGTTACCGGCGTTCACCAGCATGGTCTGGATGTTCTGGATCGTCGTGGTGACGGTGGCCAGCGTGTTGTCTTCCAGGCCGAGGGAGGCCGTGGCCTGCCTGCGCGACGTGGTGTACTGCGTGTTCACTGCACCGGACTGCGACACGCCCAGGGCGCGCGTGGCGGCCACGGGGTCGTCGGACGGCGTCAGGATGCGGCGGCCGGTGCCGAGCTGCTGCTGCACGTGCAGCAGGGCCGATTGCTGGCCGTTCATCGAGGCCAGGCCCTGATGGTACAGGGTAGAGGTTGCGACGCGCATGGCGAGATTCCTTCGTATCCGTTGAGATCGTTGGCCGCCGCGATTACGCGCCGATGCCGATGAGGGTGTCGAACAGCGTGCTGGCCGTCTGGATCACGCGTGCGTTCGCCTGGTACAGCTGCTGGAACTTGAGCATGTTCACGGTTTCCTCGTCCATGTTCACGCCCGAGACCGACTGCTGGGCCACATAGATCTGGTTGGTGATGCTGTCCTGCGAGGTCGAGGCGATGGTCGCCGACTTCGTCGCGCTGCCCACGTCGTTGACCAGCTGCGCGTAGGCGTCGTTGAAGCTCGACGTGCCGTTGATCGTCTTGGCCGTCTGCAGCTTGGCCAGCGCCAGCGCGTTGCCGTTGTCGGCCACGGCGCCGGTGTTGTTGGCCAGCGTGAAGGTGTCGCCGTTATTCGGCGCGCCGTTGAACGTGAACGTCATGCCGTTGAAGGTCACGTCGGTGCCCGTGCCGTTGGGCGCGGTGCTGGTCGGCACGACTGCCGCGCCCAGCGCGTTGGTGAACGTGTAGGTGCCCGTGCCGCTGTTGTAGGTGGCCGTGATCGGCGCATTCGCCAGCAGTGCAAAGCCCTGCGCCACATTGGTGAGCTTGGCGGTGCCCGTGCCGGTGTTGTTCTTGTTGACGTCCGCGCGCGCCGGGGAAGCCGCGGCTACCTTGGCAGGGTCGGTGATCAGCGTCCCGAAGCTGGCGGCGGCGTTGCGCGTCGGCTGGATCTGGAACGAGTCGTTGGCGTTCATCGGCGCGCTGAGGCTGATCGAGACACCATCGACGACCATCGGCGTGGCGGCGGTCGGGGCGCCCGCCTGCGAGGCCACCACTTTGTTGTCCGAGAGGCGCGTCAGCGTGTAGTTGGTGCCATCGAACTTCAGCGCGTAGTCGCTGGTCGTCAGGTTGCCGGCGTTCGTGATGGTGGCCGAGGCGATCGCCGCCGAGGTGTTGTTCTTGTTGGCGTAGACCACCGGCGAGCCCAGCGAGAACATGTCCGTGCCGATGGCGCCGTTCAGGTCGATGCCCAGCTTGTGCTGGTCGTTGAACGTCTGGCCGATGGCCAGCGAGAGACGGCCGATGGCGTTCTGCGCCGGCTCCAGGGAGTCCGAGCGGAACTTCAGGATGCCGCCGAGCGAGCCGCCCGTCACCGAGCCCTCGGGGGCTTCGATGATGTTGCCGCTCAGCAGCGTGTAGCCCACCGTTGTGCGGCCGGGGTCGGTGGCCGAGGGCTGCGCCACCATGTCGTACGAATCGCTGCCCATGACCAGCGGCTGGCCGTTGCCGACGAACACGTTGTACGTGCCACCGTCCTGCACCACCACCTTGGCGCCGACCAGTTCGGTCAGCATCGCCACGGCCTGGTCGCGCTGGTCGAGCAGATCGTTCGGCGGCTGGCCACCGCCGGCGGCKGTCATGCGCGTGATTTCCTTGTTCAGGTTCGCGATCTGCTTGGTGTAGTCGTTGACCTGCGTCACCGTCGACTTGATCTGCGTGTTCAGGCCGTCCTGGAGCTGCTTGAAGTAGTCGCTGGAGGACTTGATCTGGCCGGCCAGCGCCTGGGAGGCCGAGAGCAGGCTCTGGCGCGCGGCGGTGTCTGCCGGCGTGTCCGACACGGCCTGCACGGCGGCGAAGAACTTCTGCATCAGCGGCGAGAGGCCACCCTTCTGGTCGGCCAGCAGGTTGTCGATCTGCGAGAGCTGGTCCGCGTACGTCGCCAGCTGGGCGCTGGCCGACGTGGCACCACGCAGCTGCCCGGTCAGGAAGCTGTCGTACACGCGCTGCACGGTAATGGTGTTGGAGCCCTGGCCGTAGAAGCCCGAGCTGGTGTACTGGCCGCCCGCCGACGCGATGATCGTGTTCTGGCGCGTATAGCCCGCGGTAGCTGCGTTGCTGAAGTTGTGGCCGGTCGTCGTCAGCGCGTTCTGCGCCACGTTCAGGCCCGAAAGACCGATATTAAAGAGAGACATGTGTCTGACCCCGGATCTGTTGGTAGCCTTCGGCGTGCGGCCGGCGGCGGTGGATGAGCAAGTTAACGGCGCGAACCACGCGGGACTTTAGCGTCTCATCGGCCATTTCCACGTGTTGGCCGGCGCGCATGTTGTGAGCGATCACTTGCGTGAAGACGTAGTCTGGAAGCGCCAATAGCGCGACCGAAAGCGGGCCGCGCGAAGCGTGGGACGGGAGATTGGGCGGCGTATGCGTTGCCATGCCGCCCATCCGTCAGGTCGAAACCTTCTTCATGATCCGGACCAGCTTCTCGCCGTAGGCCGGATCGGTGGCATAGCCGGCGCGCTGCAGGCCATGCGCGGCTTCTTCCGCGCTGTTGGCGGCCACCACGCCCGCGTAGCGCGAGTTGGTGGTCAGCAGCCGCGCGTAGTCAGCGCACGCTTCGTCGTAGGAGCCGTAGGCACGGAAGCGGGCCCGCACCTTCTGCGGCTGGCCATCGACATATTCGGTGGTCAGCACCTCGGCGGTCGGCCCCTTCCAGTTCGCGCCGGCCTTGATGCCGAACACGTTGAAGGTGGTGGAGCCATCCGGGTTGGTGATCTCGCGGCGGCCCCAGCCCGATTCGAGCGCGGCCTGACCGACGATCAGCTTGGCCGGMACGCCCGAGGCGCGCGAGGCGGCCATGGCCGGCGCGGCCAGCCGGTTGACGAAGTTGCTGATGTGTTCGGGGGAGTCGTCCGGGAGTTGGCCCAGTTGCGACTGGCCGTTCTGCTGCCAGTCCGCCTGGCCCTGATACTGGCGCACGCCGGCGGTGGGGTTCCACGCATTGCCGGGCAGCACCGTGCCGATCGGCGGCGGGCCGTCGGCGTCGGTGGCGCCCCGGCTGTCCAGCAGGGCCGCCATCTGGCCATCCTGCGGGCGCCCGCCCACCCCGGGCGCGGCCATGGTGTCCGGCAGCTGCGTGCCCGTGGCACGCGCCAGCTGGCGGATCATCACATCGGCCAGGCCAATGCCGCGCGAGGACAGCTGCTGCGAGAGCTGCTGGTCCATCATCGACATGTAGAGCTTGGTCTGCTCGTTGTCGAACATGCCGTCCTGCGGCGTGGCGTCGCGCATGCTCTTGAGCACCATCTGCGTGAAGACGGCCTCGAACTGCTTGGCGGCCGCCTGCAGGGTGTTCTGGTTGTTGCCGGCGCGAGCCTGGTTCTTGAGCGCCTCGAAGCCCTGCGTATCGAGCGCGAAGCGCTGCGAGACGTCGGTCTGCGAGGAAAGCGTGGCGCCCGACATCAGATGATCTCCAGTTCCGCGCGCAGCGCCCCGGCGGCACGCATGGCCTCGAGGATGGTCTGCAGGTCGGCCGGCGTGGCGCCGAGCGCGTTCAGGCCCTTGACCACCGCGGCCAGCGAGGCGCCCGCCTTGACGATCTGGAGCGAGCCGCCACCCTGCTTGAGGTCGATCTGCGACACCGGCGCCACCACGGTCTGGCCGTTGCTGAACGGCGCCGGCTGGCTGATCACCGGTTGGGTGTTGATCACCACCGACAGGTTGCCGTGCGCCACGGCGCAGTCTTCCACCGTCACCGCCTGGTTCATCACGATGGAACCCGTGCGGGCGTTCAGGATGACCTTGGCGGCGGCCTTGGCCGGGGTGACGTCGAGGTTCTCGATCCGTGCGAGGAAGCCCACGCGTGCGGTCGGCGCCTGCGGGGCGCGCACCTGCACCACGCGGCCATCCATGGCGGCGGCGGTGCCGGGGCCGAGGTTGCGGTTGATGGCGTCGACCACGCGCTCGGCGGTGCCGAAATCCGTATCCTTGAGTTCCAGGTTCATGTAGCCGCCTTCGGGCTGGAAGGCCGCGACGGCACGTTCCACCACGGCGCCGTTGGCAATACGCCCCACGGCCAGCTGGTTGATCTGGACCTTGCTGCCGTTGGCCGACGCGCCCGCGCCGCCCACCAGCATGTTGCCCTGCGCGATGGCGTACACCTGGCCGTCGGCGCCCTTGAGCGGCGTCATCAGCAGCGTGCCGCCGCGCAGGCTCTTGGCGTTACCCATCGACGAGACCACCACGTCGAGCTGGCTGCCGGGCTGCGCGTACGGCGCCAGCGTGGCGGTCACCATCACGGCGGCCACGTTCTTCAGCTGCATGTTCTTGCCGGCGGGCAATGTCACGCCGAGCTGCGAGAGCATGTTCGTAATGCTCTGCGTGGTGAACGGCGTCTGCATGGTCTGGTCGCCGGTGTTATCCAGCCCCACGACCAGGCCGTAGCCAATCAGCGGATTGTCCCGCACGCCCTGGAACGTGACGAGGTTCTTCAGGCGTTCCGCATGCGCCGTGCCGGCGCCCACCAGTCCGAAGACCAGCGCGAGCGCGAGCAACAGGCGCGGAAGAGAGACCGCGCGACCCCAGCGGGTAGGAAGGCCGGGCGGGGTGCCCAATAGCGAGCCTGGCTTGTGGAAAGGCATCGGAGGCAGAAACATGGCGGGATCAGAACGGTAAGACATTGAGGAAGAAGCGCTGCAGCCAGCCCATGTTCTGCACTTCGTCGATGTATCCCTTGGCGGTGTACTCGATCCGTGCATCCGCCACCTGGGTGGACGGCACTGCGTTGTCGCCGGTGATCGTGCGCGGATTGACCACGCCGGAGAAGCGGATGAACTCCGCCCCCTGGTTGATGGCCATCTGCTTTTCTCCGGACACCACCAGGTTGCCGTTGGCCAGCACTTCCAGCACCGTGACGGTGATGGTGCCGTTGAAGGTGTTGGCGGCGGTGGCGCCGCCGCTGGCCTTCAGGGCATTGCTGCCGTTGACATCGGCATTCGACCTGGCGCTGAACAGCCCTGCCAGCGCACGCGGCACGGCGTCGAACGACAACGTCGTGCTGCCCGTGCGGCTGGCATTGGTCCCGGAGTTCTTGCTGGCGTTGACGTTCTCGCTGATCACGATGGTCAGGATGTCGCCAACGTTACGTGGCCGCCGGTCCTCGAACAGCGGATTGCCCGCGTAGGACGAGGCGAAGATGGAACCCGTGGGCGCGCCCACGGCGCGCGGCTCGGCGCGTGCCGTGGTGGGCGTCTGTACGAGGGGCTCCTTCGGCATCAGTGCGCAGCCGCCGCTCGCCAGCACGGCCAGGCCGGCAAAGGCGTACAGGGCAAACACACCGAGGCGATGCAGCTTGGCGGCCATGGTCACTCCCATCATCCCATCTGGGTCAGGCGTTGCAACATCTGGTCGGACGTCTGCACTGCCTTGCTGTTGATTTCGTACGCGCGCTGGGTCTGGATCATGCTGACCAGTTCCTCGACCACGTTCACGTTCGACGCTTCAACGTAGTTGTTCTGCAGCGTGCCCGCGCCGTTCAGGCCCGGCACGGTGGTATTCGGTGCGCCCGAGGCATCGGTCTGCGCGTAGAGGTTCTCGCCCAGGCTTTCCAGGCCGGCCGGGTTCGGGAACGTGGCGAGCTGGATCTGGCCGACGGTGGCGGCGTTGGTCTGGCCCGGCTGCATCACCGTGACGGTACCGTCGCGGGCCACGTTCACCGAGGTGTAGTTGGCCGGCAGCGTGATGGCCGGGTTCAGCACGAAGCCGCTCGAGGTCACCAGCTGGCCGTTCGGATCGACCTGGAACGAGCCGTCACGCGTGTAGGTGGTGGTGCCGTCCGGCATCGTCACCTGGAAAAAGCCCTGGCCGATGATGGCCACGTCGCGCGCGTTGCCGGTCTGCGTCGGGTTGCCCTGCGTGTGGATACGTTCCGTGGCCACGGGGCGCACGCCGGTACCCAGCTGCATGCCCGAGGGCAGCACGGTCTGGTCCGACGACAGCGCGCCCGGCTGGCGGATGGTCTGGTACATCAGTTCCTCGAACACGGCGCGGCTGCGCTTGAAGCCCGTGGTGGACACGTTGGCCAGGTTGTTCGAGATCACGTCCATCTGCGTCTGCTGCGCATCGAGGCCGGTCTTTGCAATCCAGAGTGAGCGGATCATGGTTTTCCTTCGAGTTCTGTGTCAGCGCAACGCGCTTCAGTTGTTGGACAGCAGCGCGTTGGCCCGCTGGTCGTTGCTATCGGCGCCGGTAATCATCTTCATCTGCATTTCGAAGCGGCGCGCGTTGGCGATCATGTCGACCATCGCCTCCACCGGATTCACGTTGCTGCCCTCCAGCGCGCCGGAGATCACGCGCACGGTGGGGTCCTGCTCCAGCGCGTTCACGCCGGGACGCAGGCGGAAGTAGCCGTCGTCACCGCGTGCCAGCCCTTCAGGCGGCGGCGATACCACGCGCAGCTTGCCGACCTGGGCCAGGCCATTGGCGGCCTCGCCCGGGCCACGCGCCACCACGGTGCCATCGGTACCGATGGATACCGTGGCGCCCGGCGGCACCGCCATCGGGCCGCCATCGCCCAGCACCGGCCGGCCGACCGAGGTCTGGAGCTGGCCGTCGGCCGAAATTTGCAGCGCACCGGCGCGGGTGTACGCCTCGGAGCCGTCGGGCATCTGCACCGCCAGCCAGCCGTTGCCTTGCAGGGCGACGTCGAGGTCGCGGCCCGTGTACGTCAGCGGGCCGGCCTTCATGTCGGCGCCCGGCGTGGAGGCCAGCGTGAAGGCGCGGGTCTGCGTCTCCTGCCCCACCACCGGTACAGCGCGATACAGGTTGATCTGCGCGCGGAACGCCGGCGTGGAGGCATTGGCCAGGTTGTTCGATACCGCGGCCTGTTGGTCGAGTATCTGCTTGGCGCCCGAGAGGGCGGTGTAAATCATGCGGTCCATGTCGGCGTTCCGGCGGAGAGATCAGCGTGGATCAGATGTTCACCAGGGTCTGCAGGACGGTGTCCTGCGCCTTGATGGTCTGCGCGTTGGCCTGATAGTTACGCTGCGCGACGATCAGGTTGACCAGCTGGCCGGACAGGTCCACGTTGGACTCTTCCACGGCGTTCGACTTCAGCGTGCCCATGGCGCCACCGGCCGTGCCGAGCAGTTCCTGGCCCGATGCGCCGGTGGCGGACCACACGTTGTCGCCTTCCGGCTTCAGGCCTTCCACGTTGCCGAACGTCGCCATGGCGATCTGGCCCAGCGACAGCGTCTTCTCGTTCGAGTAGGAACCGAGGATCGTGCCGTCTTCCTGCACCGAGAAGCCCAGCAGCGCGCCCGAGGCGTAGCCGTCCTGCACGATCTTCTTCGGATCGTTGTCCGAGCCGAACTGCGTGGAACCGGTCAGGTTCAGGTTGGCGGTCAGCGCGGCGGCGCCGTTGGCGGCCGGCAGTGCGAGCGTCGGGTTCGCCGGCGTCGTCGATTGCATCACGCCGTTGCTGTCGAAGGCCATCGAGACCGGCATGCCGGCCAGCGTGTTACCCGCGGAATCGGTCAGGTACATGTTCCAGTTGGTGCCGCCCGGCACGGTCGGCGCGGCAGCCGACTTGGAGAAATACGCGGTGACCTGCTGCTTGTTGCCCAGCGAGTCATAAACGCTGATCGCCGTGCTGTAGTTGAACATGTCCGAGGTCGGCAGCGCGCCCGGGGCGCTGGCGAAGGCCGTGGTCGGCACGGTGCTGCGCGAGTCGAGCTGGAACTGCGCCGTCACGGTCTGCGTGGCGCGCGGGGGCATCTGGGCGTTGCTGATGGTGATCGGCTGCGGGGCCACGCCACCGGCGGTGGTGCCAGCCGGGTAGCCCGTGACCTGCAGGCCCGTGGCGTTGACCAGGCGGCCATCGTCCAGGCGGTTCATCTGGCCGTTGCGCGAATAGAACACCGAGCCATCGGTATTGGTCAGGMGGAAGAAGCCGTTGCCGTTGCTGATGGCCACGTCCAGGTTACGGCCCGACGAGGCGATGTTGCCGTTCGTKAACGACTGCACCACGGCGTTCACGCGCGTGCCCAGGCCGATCTTCGAACCCGCGTACACGTCCGCGAACTGCGCGGTGGATTGCTTGAAGCCAACCGTGTTGGCGTTTGCGATGTTGTTGCCAATCACGTCCAGGTTGGACGCGGCGGCGTTCAGGCCGCTTACCCCTTGACCAAAACCCATGATTTTCCCCTAATAAGGCTGTCGTTCGTGAATTGCCCGCGCGTATGCCGGACCGGGTGATACGTAAAAGTGGATCAGGAAATGCGGCGCACGTCGTCGACGTTGGCGGTCTTGCCGTCGCCAAGTTCGACCAGCACGCCGGTGCTGTCACCGCTGATGGACTGGACCTTGCCGTAGACCAGCGCAATGGCGCTGACATCCTTGCCCTCGGCCGTGCCGGACACCTTGAAGGTGTACTCGCCATTGGCCACGGCGTTGCCCTGGTCGTTCTTGCCGTCCCAGGCGATGTCGTGCACGCCGGCGGTCTGGCCCTTCATGTCGATGTTGCGGACCACGTTGCCGTTCTTGTCGAGCACCTGCACGGTCACCGAGTCAGCCGTGGACGGCACGTCCACACCGATCTTGGTGGCCACGCCGTCTGCCACGGTGATCGCGTTGCCCGGCACCATCACGGTCTTGCCGATCAGGTTGGCGGAGTCCATCGCGCGGCTGGCCGCGGTCTGCGAGAGCAGCGCGGTCAGGGTCTCGTTCATCGTCTGCAGGCCGCTCACCGTGCTGATCTGCGCCAGCTGCGAGGTGAGCTGGGCGTTGTCCATCGGGTTGAGCGGGTCCTGGTTGTTCATTTGCGTCACCAGCATCTTCAGGAAGTTGTTCTGAAGATCTGCCGCGCTGGAGCTGCCGCCCTTGAGCGCGTCGTTGACGGCGGAGTTGCTGTTGACGGAAGAAGTGGTCGTCATGGTGTCGGTTCCGGCGGTTCCTGGAAGGATTCGAAAAGTTGTGGATTACTGACCGATCGTCAGCGTCTTCAGCATCATGGTCTTGGCGGTGTTGAGCACCTCCACGTTGGCCTGGTACGAACGCGACGCCGAGATCATGTTGACCATCTCTTCCACCGGGTTCACATTGGGCATCGTCACGTAGCCGTTGGCGTMCGCCAGCGGGTGCGACGGGTTGTGCACCATCCGTGCCGGGGCGGCGTCTTCCATGACGCCGGCCACTTGCACGCCGCCCACGTCGGACTGGCCGGGCGTAGGCGCCATCTCGAAAATCACCTGCTTGGCGCGATACGGCTGGCCGTTCGGCGCCACGGCGCTGTCCGCGTTGGCCAGGTTGGAGGCCGTCACGTTCATCCGCTGCGACTGCGCGGCCATGGCGGAGCCGGCCACGTCGAAAATGTTCATGCTGGGCATGGTCGGTCCTGGTTAGCTCTGGATCGCCGACAGCATCGTCTTGATCTTGCTGCTCATGACCGTCAGGCCGGCTTCGAAATGCACCGTGTTGTCGGCGAACGCCACGCGCTCGGTGTCCATTTCCACGGTGTTGCCGTCCATGCTCGACTGCAGCGGAATGCGGTAGTCGAGGTCGGCGCTGCCCGAAGTCGGCGCCTGGCCCGGCAGATGGCGCACCTGCGTGGTGGAAAGCGTCATGCCTTCGCTCTGGCGGCCGCGCTCCACCGACGTCGCCAGGGTGCTGGCGAAATCGAAATCGCGTGCCTTGTAGCCCGGCGTGTCCGCGTGGGCGATGTTCGAGGCAATCACCGATTGCCGCTGGGTCCGGAGGCTCAGGGCTTCCTGCTGGAAGCGCAACGCCGCATCGAGTCTGTCGATCATGTCTGCCTTTCCTGCTCTGGCTTCAACTTCGGGGAGAAAACTGCCGTAGACCTGGGAATACGTATACGCATCCCGGTCGGGGGCTTCTTCAGGGTTGCCATCTTAGGGGCCGGCCTGTCACGCCAATCGTGCGAATAGGACCGAGAAATCCGCGCAATTCGCGCCGACCCTTCGCGCGAGGCTGCCTACAATTGCCCCACAGATTCGTTGTTGTATTTCCGATGTTGTGTGGCGACATCGCGCGGACCCGCCCGTGCCGCCGCCCCCATCCTTGCTGGGATKACCCCTATGAACCTCACTCGCCAGGCCGCCGCCGGGCTGATGGCGCTGGCCGGCTTCGCGCTGGCCCAGCCGTCCGCCGCCGCGCCCGCCCAGGTCACGCCGGTGGCGTCGCCGTCGGCTCCCGCCCCGTTTGCCGACGACCCCGTACGCGTGGTCGTCGAACAGTTCCTGCTGCGCCAGGCCTCCGGCCTGCCGGGCAAGGTCAGCGTGCAGGTGGTGCCGCCTTCGGGCGGCCGCGCGCCCGATTGCATCCTTCCCGACCCGTTCCTGCCGTCCGGCGCCGCCCCATGGGGCCGCGTGGCCGTGGGCGTGCGCTGCGGTGGCGACCGGCCCTGGACGCGCTACGTCCAGGCCCGGGTGTCGGTATTGACTGATTACTATGTGGCGGCCCGCGCGATGGCCCCCGGCGAGACCATCAGCGCCGCAGACCTCGAAATGCGCCAGGGCGACCTGGCCGCGCTGCCGCGCGCCGTTGTGACGGATCCGACACAGGTAGCCGGCGCCGTGGCAGCCAACCGCATCGCGGCCGGCTCGCCCATGCGCACCGATCTACTCAAGAAGTCGATTGCCGTGAAGTCGGGCCAGACCGTCAACGTGACCGTCGAAGGTGACTCGTTCCAGCTCACCAGTGAAGGCAAGGTGCTGGCCGATGCCGCCACCGGCAATTCGGTGCAGGTGCGTCTGCGCAACGGTCAGGTCGTCAGCGGCGTCGTCCGGAGCGGCGACACGATTGTCCTGCAGTAGCAAGCGTCACTTTTTTAACGGAAGAAGCCTGAAGTAGTCGCCTGGATTCCCGAGGAAGCAGGAAGTAAGAGCAGGCGTAGGCGGCGCGTGCGAGAATGCCGCCCAACCCTGATCAGGATGCAAAAACCCTAAAGTTCCGGGTGGAACATCCGATAAGCCAAGGGAACCCAGCAAGGATTTCACCGTGAAGATCAACCAATCCACTCCGTCCCTGCCCGCCGATGCCGCGGCAACCGACAGCGCAGCCCGTCCGGCCGCCAACGGTGCCGCCTCGTCCGCGACTTCCGGCGCCCTGACCGGCGTGCGCGTCAGCCCGCTGACCGCGCAAGTACGTGAGATCGGTTCGCGCCTGGTCAATGAGACCGACGACGACATCGATACCGCGAAGGTCGAGGAAATCCGCCAGGCAATCGCGGAAGGCAGGATCAAGATCGATCCCAGCAAGATCGCCGATGGCTTGCTCGCTTCGCTGCGCGAGTTGAGCCAAGGCGAAAGCCAATAACTCCCTGACATGAGCCAAGCCCTGATCCAGACCCTGAAGCTCGAAGCTGACGCCATCGCCGCATTTGGCCGCACCCTCGCCGAGGAGCGCGACGCCATCAAACGCCAGGATTTCCAGGCGTTGAGCKAGCTGCTCAACCAGAAGATGGAATTGGCTCAGGGCCTCACGCGCGCTACCGCGGCGCGCGAGGCGCAGATGATTGCGCTGGGCCTGCGCGTGGGCCCGGCGGGCCTGCTCGTGGGCGGGCTGGTGGACGCGGACGTGACCGAAGCGTGGCGCAAGGTGGTGTTCTTCGCCAGCAAGGCCAAGGACGCCAACGCGCTGAACGGCGCCATCGTCAACGCCCACCTCGAATTCACGCAGGAAGCCATCCAGGTGCTGCGCCAGGGCGGCTCGGGCCCCAACGAGATGTATGGCCGCGACGGCCGCGCGCAGAACGCCGCAAGCGGCGTGAGCCTGGCGGCCGGCTGAGTTACATACGCATCACACCGCCGGTCCCAACCCGGCGGTAGTCAGAACCGGCCTACGCAAGGCTAGGTCATCGACCGATCCCGGCCGGCAGGCACCTTGCCTACATTGACAGACAGGCGCATCCGCACGACACGCGCGGATGCCACCACTTTCTGTCTGGGAGGTGTCACTCATGTCCTTCGCGCTCTATCTCATCGGGCTCATGCTGCTTGTCGGCGGCATCGCCTGGGGCCTCAGCATCGCTGGGTTGGCTCCGGTTTATATCGGTATTGCCTGCTTGGTGGTACTGGGAATTGGAGTGATGTCGGCGGTTTCGCGGACGCGAACTAAGGATCCGTCGTAGGGGTGTGTCCGTCCAGGCTGGCGCGTCCGTGAGGCGCGCTCGGCCCTATGTCGCGTCAGTTGCGATTGGAGACGTTGGCTCCCCAGAACCCGTGGCGTCAACGCACAGATTTTGTTTTAGCCGTTCTCATTGCAACCCAGGCCCGATTCGATAATTTCACTCCTCATCACTGAAGATAAAGTCGTCCGCTTCCAGGTTGTGATCAAGCCTGTACTGCTCCTCCCACTTCCAAAAATCTCCCGGGGGGTCCGAATCGACACCCCTGTGCCAATACTGCTCACCATGAGCCAGTAGCATAGCAAAGTGATAGTCCAGTTCGTGTGCACGCACGACAATGGCCATATATCTATCTAGAGCGTGCTCTACTAAGGGTGAGTCCAGGACAAGGGACTTGGCTTCCTCCTCCGACTTACCCGCATACTTCACCATGATGGCCTGGATTATCGCCACCCAGCTACGGAAGTTAAAAACAACACTTTCTCTAGGATCGCGGTCGTTGACGATGACGATACCATCGACAATTTTGCTTTCATCCATTGCTAGCTCATCATCCCCATGATTCACAGATCCTGTGCCGATCACGCTACCTCGGCAATTTTTCACCGTCCGGGTTACGAAAAAACACGAAGCTCCGATCTTCCAGCTTGTGCTCTTTCTTGTATTGCTTTTCCCACGCCCAAAAATCTTCAGGCGGGGCTGAATCAATACCTCTCCGCCAATACTGCTCGCCATGGGACAGCAGCATCGCCCAATGGTAGTCGAGTTCGTGGGCGCGTAGGGTCACATCCATATATCCGTCCAGCGCATCTTCCACTAAAGAGGAAGCAAAGAGGATAGATTTCGCCTCATCTTCATTCAGGCCACCGTACTTCACCATTATGGCCTGGATTATAGCCACCCAGGTACGAAAATTAAAAACGACACTTCTTCTGGCGTCGCGATCATTAACGATGACGATACCGTCGGCGATTCTGCTTTCTTCCATTGCGACCTTATTAACTGCGGATTCATAAATCGGGTGCGCCTCCCCCAGTAATTCGTCACGACGATACGCCTTCGCCTAGCAGGCGATGCTGCGTTACGGGACGATTGTTTGGTGGATGCTGAAAATGAAGCTCTCCTGTTTCAGGTTGGTGATCCATTTTATATTCCGCCTCCCACTCACAGAAATCATCTGGTTCGATCTCACTTATCCCCCTGTGCCAATAGCCCCCCATGAACGAGTATCATAGCCCAAGGATAATCGAGTTCATGTGCCCGCATGACAATGGCCAAATAATTCTGAAAGTTGAAAATAACGACCTCCCTCGKGTTCATGTTATTAATGATTCGAATACCATCGACAATCTTTCCTTTGTCCATTGCCATTATCACCCCCGTTATTCACATTGCACGCTACTCCGGTAATTCGTCACTGTAAACAAAGCTCCGGTCCTTCAAGTTATGCTCTTTTCTGTATTGCTTTTCCCAACCCCAAAAACCTTCGGGCTCATTCGAGTCGATACCCCTTATCCAGTATTGCGGACCATGCGCCAGCAGCATCGCCCAATGATATTCAAGGTCGTGCGAACGCATAACAATGGCCATATATCCATTCAAAGCATTCTCTACCAATGACGAGCAGCGAACGAGAGCTTTCGCCTCAGCCTCTGTTTTTCCCGCATATCTCACTATGATTGCCTCGATGATCGAGACCCAGGTATGAAAATTGAAAATGACGTTCGCCCCAGGATCCTCATCATCAACAACCAAAATGCCGTCCACGATCCTGTCTTCATCCATCGCACTAACACTCCCCGATTTTGTGTCGGTCAAATATCTCACTGGCTTCGCCGAGAAAATTGCAAACTGACACCCTTTAGCCACAGGATGTGCATCATTTTTCACCCGCCCGGATTTTCTATCATCGGGCCACTTACTGCATCTTATCCATGTGCCCACCTTTACGCCCGCCCGCGACAACCTTTGGCCAGTGTGGGCCCAGCGTGTCTTGCGACGCTCTTGGACGATACGCCTTCGCCTCTCAGATGTGTTGTGTTACGGGAGGGGCTTTTGGTGGATGTCTGAAAATGAAGCTCTCCTGTTTCAGGTTGTGATCTCTTTTATATTCCTCCTCCCATTCCCAGAAATCATCTGGTTCGATCTCACTTATCCCTCTGCGCCAATAGCGCTCCCCATGAACGAGTATCATAGCCCAATGATAATCGAGTTCATGTGCCCGTACGACAATGGCCATATAATCCTCTAGAGCCCTCTTTACGAGCCAAGAATCCATAATTATTTTTTCGGCCTCGTACTCGTTCTTTTCAGAATACCTAACGATGATCGCTTTTATGATTGACACCCAGGTATGAAAGTTAAAAATAACACTTTCCTCTGGGTTTCTATCATTAACAATCACGATACCATCTACGATATTACTTGCGTCCATTGACTAACAGTCCCCCGCATTATATTTATCGAACATCGCAGCCGCCTTGGCACTAAAAATGGCAAACTGACATCCACTTCCCTTCGGTGGAGCATTCCTCTCTCTTACCGCCMGAGGGTTATCAACCATCGGCCCACTTACCGCATCGTACTCATGCAGAAGTGTGCCTTTTCGCCCACGAACAACAAAATTAGCCCATTCGGCATCAACGGAGTCGAATACTTTAACGTCCAGCCTTGCCAATTCAGAATTCGGGATCACAAATTTAGTGATCCTGGGATGGCTGCGCCGATCCATCCAGTCAACAGCTTGCCCTCTATTTGTCGTGACATAAAACCCGCCTTTACCCGCKGGGTTGAAATCCAATCTTCTACGCCCCTCCGATACATCAATAGGCCCCCTAATATCCCCCGCATGATAAAAAGTCGTAGTCTTTTCACGCGCCGACAACCCCAGCGGGTCAATATATTCCAGCGCATTGGGTGCATACGCGTAGGCATTAATCCCGCCTTCCAGCCCAATCGGGTCCTTGCTGACATACCGCCCGCTTACCGGATCATAGTACCGGTGCCGGTTGTAATGGAGCCCGGTTTCCTGGTCGTAATACTGGCCCTGGAAGCGCAGTGGGTTGGCAATGCCTGCCTTGCGCGCCGCTTCGGTGATGACCTCGCGCGCGGCGCCCCATGCCTTGTACTGGGCAGACCATGCAATCTCGCCGGTCTCGTCGGTCAACTCCTGCGGTGTGCCGAGGTGATCGCATTGGTACCAGGCGATGGCGTCGAACGGCTGCGGGGCGATGTCCTCGGTCCAGAGCGGATCGTCATCGATATCRTAGTCGCCCCCGTAATCGGGCTCGCGATGCAGGGCGATGGCGTCATGGCGCACCGCCTGGGCCAGCGGTACGAAGGTGCCGGGCTCGTAGAGATAGTGCGTGCTGCGGTCTGGCCGGCTTTCCCACGCCAGTTGGTCGCCGTCCCAGCCATAGAGCGTGACGCCGTGGGCGGATGACGACTTGACCAGCCTGCGCCCGAGCGCGTCGTAGATGTATTGCACCGACTGGTCCGCAGTGCGGTAACCGACCAGCCGGTTGAAGGCATCCCACGTAAAGGACCCAGTCACGCCATGGATCCGGCGCTCCGTGAGGTTGCCGCACTCGTCCCATTGATAGTGGGTGCCCGCGTACTGCCGGAGCAGGTTGTCCACCAGCCTGGGGTGACCGGTCAGGCGGCTGTCGGTGGCCCGTCGTCCATGTTCGGGCGTGGACGCATACCAGCGCGTATCGGGATCGTCGAGCAGGTTGCCGGCCGGGTCGAAGGCGAAAGTTTCGCTGCCCAGTGCGCTGTGCGCAGCGAGCAGCCGGCCCACGGGGTCATAGCGATATCGCAGCGCGCCGCGCCGCATGTCATGGATGCCCGATAGCTGTCCCACCGCATCGTACTGATACTGGCGGTGCAGCAAACGATGGCCCGCCCGCGCGCCATCGACGTGAGACAGCGTCTGTTCCATCAGCCGCCCCGCCGGATCGTACGCCTGCGCGTGGGAGAGCCKATTGCCCTGTGTGCGAAGCACCTCCCGGTGCAAGTCGTCGCGCTCAAGATGGACCAGTTCGCGGTCATCAAGCATCACGCCGTGCACGTGGCCCGCGCCGTAGGTCAGTACGGCCACGCGGTGCCCGTCCGGGCGGATCGTGGCGATGCGCTGGTGCAGCGCGTCGAACTCGTGCCGCCAGACCGCCACCAGCTGCTGCTCCAGGCACCGGTAGTGCTGATGTTCGCGCACCACATTGCCCGCGGCGTCGTGGAACCATTGCAGGCGGCTGTCCGCGTTCTCGGCCAGAATCATGCGGCCGTTGCCATCGTAKGCGAAGGTCTCGGCCTCGCTGCGCCCGACCTGGCCTTGTCGATCCAGCCGGCCAGCCTCGCGGCGAATCAGGCGACCGGCGGCATCGAACGCGTACGTGGTTTGCAGTTGCCCGGCATCGACGCTCCGCGCCAGCCTGCCCGTCGCCGGGTCATGGTAGTGGCGCGTGGTCCGGCCGTCGAAGCCGATTTCCTCAAGCAGGCGCCCCACCGGGTCGTAGTGGAACTCGGTCCTGGCGTCGTTCTCGTTGACGAGTGTAATGAGCCGTCCGAGCTTGTCCCACTGGTAGCCGAGCATGCGGCCCGCCGCGTCCGTGCGCCCCGCTATCAGGCCGGCCTCGCCGTAGTGCCAAGTCGTGCGCCGGCGCAGCGCATCGGTATGCGCCAGCAAACGACCTTCCGCGTCGCGCTCGAAGGTTTCCGCGCGCCCATCGGGATGGCTGACGCTGGCCAGTTGGCCACCCTCGTACTGGTATTGGGTGGCCTCGCCTGCCGCATTGGCGAATTTCACCAGTTCGCCGCGTGCGCCGTACTGCCAGGTGCTGGTCTTGGCCGAGCAATCGGTGTAGCTGGCGAGCTGCCCCGAGGCGGTGTAGGCCAATTGCTTCCTCCCGCCCCGGGCGTCGAGGATCTCCACCAGCAGGCCTGCCTGGTTGTAGGCGTATTCGGTCTTGTGTCCGAGCGGATCCGTCTCCTCGATCAGGTTGCCCCGGTCGTCATGACGGCGCTGCCACAGCCCACCCTCGGCGTCCCGGATCCCAATGAGCTGATCGGCGTCGTCCCAGGCGTAGTGCACCGCGCTGCCGTCCGGGCGCAGGTGCTCGAGCAGGTTGCCGCGTCCGTCGTAGGCGAACCGGTCCACGGCGCCGTCCCCATGCACATGCCTGACGACATGCTTGGCCTCGTCGCGGAAGAACCATTCGGATAGTCCGTCGGGATACCGGATCCGATAGGTGTAGCCGAGGATGTCGTAGTAGTGGCGGGTTTCATGGCCGAGCGCGTCGGTTACGCAGGTCACGCGGATGTCGGGGTCCCACGCCAGGCGGRTGTCGAAGCTGCCGTCGTCGGCCCATTCGCGTACGGCCCGTGCATCCGGGCCATCGCCGTGCCACTGCAGGTTCGTGCCGCGTCCGGTGCGGTCCGTGTAGCGCGTGAGCAGGTGATGCCGGTAGGTGTAGTCCCAATGGGCGGCGTTCTCGTCCTGCGCCATCACGAGATCGCCCGCGTCGTCGTAGGTATAGCGCGAGAGCTGCCGCACGAGCTGGCCGTCGACGATCTGCCACAGTTCGGCAATGCGCCCGGCCGCGTCGGGGCGGATGCCGATATGCGCCAGCGTCGCCGCTCCCTGATAGGCGATCACATCCGACAACACAGTGTCGCCATGAACGCGATGGTCATAGTGCAGCGCCACGCCCGCGCCGCTGCGCAGCTCGATGCCGGTCAGACGGAAGCGCTGCCCGTGAAGGCGATAGGTCTCCTGACCCTCGAAGCCCCGAGCGAGCGTCAGCGTGTTCTCCGACACCCGCACAAGCGTGATGTTCTCGATCGGATCGTGGTGGAACTTGCCGATCTCGGGGAGCGGATAGGCATGGCTGCGGCCATCGGCCGCGTGATACACCACGCCTTTGGACGCCCGATCGAAGCGGGTGGTGTACGGGGTGATCCAACGCGCGCCGCATTGGTTCGATACACCGGTGTCGTAGGCKGCGAGGCTTGAGCGGTAGGTACGCGTCCAGGCAAGCGGCAGCTGCCCCGGCAGGATGAAATCGGTGTGCGACAGCGTCTCGTCGCCGGTGGCGAAGCTGATGCTGCGCCGGCTGCCGGACGGCGCCGGGCAGTTCCGGCAGCCCGGGCTGCCCCGTGCTGGCGCCTGACGGCCGATGGCGCCCAGCTCGCCATCCTGCGCGCGTTGCCGCGCCTCGCTGGTGTGTTTCGGGTGAACATTGGCGCTCTGGCCGGCGCGCCGCTTCTGGCGCCAGCGCGCCACCGCCTGGGCAAGTATCGCCAGCAGCCAGCCGAGGCTGTGCGCGGCCCGCGGATCAGCCAACTTCGCCAGTTGCGCCCGCAGCGTCGGGCCCATCTCGCGCAAGGCGCCCGCGCTGGCCGCCACCTGCTGCCGCATCTTCTCGGGCATCGCGAGCCGCACCGCCTTGTTGGCCCCCGCCTTGCCCGCCGCCTTGTGGGCATCCCACACCGCGCCAAAGACATTACTGATGGCCGCCCGGGGGTCGTTAAGCCACTGCCCGGCTGCAACACCGGCTCGCGTGCGGGCCGACCGCGCACTGCCGGCGGCATCCAGCTGGCCCAGCGCGACGGCTTCCATTCCGCCGGCCATCTCGCCCAGCAGCCTCTCGCCCAACGCGCCGGCATCGTCGAGGATGGCGCCCAGCTTCGTCTGCGCCTGCTGCACAAAGTCGTCGAGCTCGCCGATGATGGTGGCGTTCAAATGTCCGACCAGCACCTCGATCAGCCCATCGCCAAGTGTGGCTGTGGCAGCCTGGCGCAGTTCCTGACGAACCAGTGCGAGCGTGGGCCGCAGGCTCATGCGTGCCGCTGCCATGCCCGGTGGCAACGGCAGCACGCCGATCAGGTTGATCCCGAGGCTGGCCCAGTCGAGCACATCGCGCGAGCGGCTGCGCATCAGCACGAAGATGTCGTTGAGTGCATCGACCAGTGCCATGATGTTGCCCAGCACGGGCAAGCCACCGGCCACGGTCTGGATGCGCGCCAGCGTCACCAGCCCGCCACTGGCCTGCCGCAGCCACGCATCGACCTGCGCGGCACCCCGGCCCACATCTTCCACGTCGATGGTATTGAGCGGGGCCACTGCTGTCTCGGGCGGGCGCGGAGCGGGTGAAGGTCTCGGTTCTGGCATGGCTCGGGGTATTGGCGATGGATGGGCTTCGGCGGGAATCAGGAAACAAACCCCGGCGTGGCGATCGAAGGCCGCGTGGGATGCGATACGGCCTTGGCCAGTGTCGGTACCGGCATCGACGTCGGCACTGCCTGGCCCAGCAGTGACTGGGCGCCGGACAGGCCGAATTCCGCCAAACCATCGGGAATAGTCTTGACCGCCGCGGCGAGCTGTCGCGCGCTCTGCAGCGTCTGGCCAAGCTCGCTGGCCCGGCTCGCGGCAGCGCGCACCTGTTCCGCGACAAGCCCGGCGGCGCTCTGGGCCACCGCACTGTCTTCCTCCGTTCGCGCCACGCGCGGTGGCCATTCCGGCTGGCCGACATGACTGGCCTCGACCCAGGTATCGGCGGGGTCCTTGCCGAAGCTCACCGTGGCAGGGCCCGGTGCGAGCCCACTGACCGCCGCGAAGCCCTGAGCGTTCAGCCGGCCGGCCACGGCCTTGCCCAAGGCATCCTCCACGCGGAACTCCCCGCCGATGCCGGTGTGGTTGGCGTAGCGGTTGAACAGTTCGAGATTGCCTTGCCCGGGCTTGCGCGCCGGCGGGAACGCCACGGCGCCGCGCTGCGCGGTGATCAGGGCATAGCTGGCGGTGCGAATGACATACGCGGCGCCCGTGCGATGCGTGATGCCGCCCGCGCCATAGGTGGTGCTGCTGCCGCCACCGCTGATGACGAGCTCCTGCCGGGCCGACAGCGTGATCCGGTCGGCGGTGGCTGTGATCCCGAGCCGGGCCAGCAGGTTGATGCTGTCGCGCAGCGCACGCAGGTCGATGTCGCCGCCGGCCGCCACCAGCCGCCACCCCATGCTCTGGATGAAGATCCGCATTCCCCGGCTCGCGCTGGCCAGCAGCCGCTTGCCCACGGCAAGGCTGGTATGCCCACCGCTGGTAAGCGCCAGATGCTCGCCCGAAGCGAGGTGCGTCGAGCGCGCCGTGGTGGCCTCGATGCCGACCGGGCTGGCCAGCACAAGGTGCGGCGCGGACAGTTCCGGAAAGCTGCCGGCATCCGCATTGGCAGTTCCTGTGCCGTGGATGTCCTCGTTTTGCTGCTGGATGGCGCGGGCCACTTCGGCGTGGTCGGCCTGGTCGGCCGCGTCCTGCGCCGCGTGCTGCTGCGCCAGTTCGGCCAGCGTTTCCTGCTGCGCGCGCGCCACTGCCAGCCGCTCCACGGTCTCGCCCATGTCCTTGTGATGCGCCCGGGCGTTGGCACGTCGCTCGGTGGTCAGCAGCATGCCGTGGGCGCGCACGACGCCCTGCCCGTCCGTGCGCAGCTCGAAACCCTCGCCCCGTTTGTCCTTGCGCCCGGCGCCGTGCAGCACGCGTGTCAGAAAGCCGAGGCCCAGCCAGGAGGTCTGATGGCCGCTCTGCAGCTGGGTCTGGATTTCTCCCTGGGTATCGTCCTGGACAAAGGCGTTGGCCCGCTCGCCATGCAATTCCTTGCTGACAAAGCCGGACAGCGCGTGCTGCGCCGGCAGCGGCCACTGCGGCATATTGAGACGGTTCGGTACACGGCCGGTGACGATAGGACAATCGGGATCGCCATTCAGGTGCTCGACCACCACCTCCTGGCCGATGCGCGGCACGTGCACCGCCCCGAAGCGATTGCCCTGCCACGCCGAAGACACCCGCACCCAGCATGAGCTGTTGGCGTTGCGCTGGCCGATCCGGTCCCAATGCATCTGGATACGGATGCGCCCGTACGCGTCGGTCCACGTCTCCTCGCCCTCCGGCCCTACCACCGTGGCGGTCTGCGGGCCGCTGGTGCGCGGCTTGGGCTGGGTCCGCTCGGGCCGGAACAGCACGTTCGTCGGCTGCGCCGTGAAGGCGACCTCGCAACGCCACTGCTGGCCCATGCCCGACACTTCGGGGACATCCTCGATCTCCAGATCGGTGCCGAGGATCAGGTACTCGCGATTGGCCTTGTCCTGGACAAAATGGCTCAGCTTGAACGTGCATCCGGGCACCATCGCGCGCACGTGGCCGCGTCCGCTCGCCCGACTGCCGTGCTGGCGGAGTGCCTCCATCCGCAACTGGGCGAGATGGCCGCCTTCGCGCCACGGGTCGTTGTCGGTGGCGGGCTGGCCATGGTCGCCCGGATATTCATAGATCTCTGCCTCGGCATGCGCGGTATCGAGCGGCGCCGCCGAGCGCACCGCCAGATCCGCGCCTGGCTTGACGAAATCGTAGTCGGAGCTGGTCCATTGGCCGGACACGAGGCGGTCGTGCAGCACGAACGCGTGCAGGCACTCCTCGTCGATGCGGTCCGCGCTGCGCTGCCAGCGAATGGTGTGGTAGGCGGGGCTGGTGTATGGCGCGAAGGCACTGTTGGCATCGGTCAGCACCAGCCGGTGCTTGCCATCGCTGTGCGCGATGTGCCAGGAAATGCCCCACTCCTGGGTCAGGCGCTGGAAGAAATCGAAGTCGCTCTCGCCGTACTGGACCTGGTATTCACGGCTGGGGTAGCGGCCCACGTCGAGGCGCCATTCGATGGAGAAGGTGTAGGCGGAGAGCAGCGCTTCGAGGATCCCGACCACGGTCTGTTGCTGAAAGACGCGGAAGTTCGTGGTCAGCGTGGCCAGCCAGAGCCACGGGCGCAGCGTCAGGCAGTAGGCGATCTGCCGGCCTTGCGGGATCGGGCCACGCACGTCGGTAATCAGCCCCGTGATCTCCCGCGTGCCCACGCCGGTGCGGCCAACTGGCCCGGTGCCGCTGCCATCGAGTTCGATGGCCACCGTCAGTTCCTGGCCGCGCAGGGCCTGCGTGTCGAGGTTCGCCGCCGGACCGGACGGCGCATACCGGGCGTCGGGCGTCTTCAGCTGCACTTCGTATTCGAACAACTCGCACAGCCGCTCCGTCCCGGACAGCCGCGAGAACACCAGCGCCGGTGCACCCATCAACGTGGGCAGACCGGCGCAACGGACAGAGACGGTACGGGACGGCGACGGCGAGGGGTTGCGCATATCGGAGCATGTCGACACAGGATGAAGGCAAGGCGACGGCTGCATCGGCTGCTGCGCGGCGCAGCCAGCACAATGCGGCGAAGGCTCGCATCATCGAATATGACAAGTTCGAAAGTGCGCTTAGATAAACTTCAATGAGATCTGCATGACTTCAGATGGCGGCCAGGAACCCCCAGCGCCAGGGAAGCGGCGGCCCATGTTGCGGATCGTGCGCCGGGCTCTATACACTACAAGCGTCCCGGCCCCCCCTGAAGGTGATCGCCCCCATGCTTGAGGCCCTGCGAAATACAACAAGCGCGCTGTTCGACCCCGATCGCCGATTCCGCCAGGCCCGCATCTTCCACGCCACGCGCGTGGCGCTGGCCCTGCTGGTGTCCATCGCGCTGACCACCGGCATCAACGTGCCGCATGGCGAATGGGCGTCGATCACGGTGCTCGTGGTCATTGGCGGGCTCCAGCATCACGGCAATATCCGCCGCCGCGCCGCCGAGCGCGGGGTGGGCACGCTGATCGGCGCCTTCGTCGGCCTGTTCCTGATCCTCCAGGAAAGCTACTTCCGCATTCCGCTGCTGACCTACCTGCTGATCGCCGTGGCGTGCGGGTATGCGGCCTACCATGCGGTCGGCAAGGGGGGATATATCGCGCTGCTGGCTGGCATTACGGTGGTCATCACGGCCGGCCACGGCGACCAGAACGTCTATGACGCGCTCTGGCGCACGGTCGATGTGATGATCGGCACGGCCATCGCGCTGGTGTTCTCGTTCGCGCTGCCGGCCTATGCGTCATATTCGTGGCGTTTCAAGCTGGCCGGGCTGCTGCGCGCCTGTGCGGCCGTGCACGCCAAGATCGAACGGGGTTTTGCGGATGAGAGCGAGCGGCAGCAGGCCATGATGAAGCTGGGCCCGCCGCTGGTGCAGCTGCGCAGCCTGATCCCCTCGGTAGCGAAGGAAACCGGCACGCTGCCGGCGGATCTGGAGGAGGTCCAGCACTGCGCGCGGGTGTGCATCAGCGCGCTGGAGATGTTGGCGACGATTCCGCCCGAGAGCATCGATGCCTGCGGGGACGAGCACTGCATCCGCGACCTGCTGCTGGAAATTTCCAGCGCGCTGGAAGCCGGCGACGAGTCCATGGTTCGCCAGAACATCACCCTGCCGGCGCCGCACCCGGACGATCCGTCCATCGGCCATAGCTCGTTCGCGTTCCTGACGCTGCAGCTGTCGGCCGAACTGGGCCATCTGCGCGACCATCTGTCCCAGATGGCGGCGCAGCATCACTTTCCCTACGCCACGCGCTGAATCGGGCTACTTCCGGTCTGTCAGCGCGATGCGCATGGCCAGCGCGCCAAGTACGGTTCCCATCACATAGCGCTGCGCACGCAACCACCGCTCGCTACGCGACAGGAATGCGGTAATCCCGGACGCCCCCATCACCAGCAGCAAATTCACCGCGCCGCTGACGCCGATCTGCACCGCGCCCAGTTGCAGGCTCTGCCACAGCACCGAGCCCTGCTCGGGATGCAGGAACTGCGGGAAGAACGACAGGTAGAACATCGCCACCTTGGGATTCAGCAGATTGGTGACAAAGCCCATGCTGAACAACTTGCGCGGTGGATCGTCGGGCAGCGCCCGGGMCTGGAACGGCGCGGCGCCGCCGGGGCGCACCGCCTGCCAGGCCAGCCAGAGCAGGTAGGCCGCGCCGGCCAGCCGGATGGCATCGAAGGCGAAGGGCACCGCCATCAGCAGCGCGGTCAGCCCCAGCGCGGCGGCCATCAGGTGGACCACAAACCCGAGCAGCACGCCCGCCAGCGAGACCAGCCCCGCCGCTCGGCCCTGGCACAGCGCGCGGGACACGCAATAGATCATGTTCGGCCCCGGCGTCAGCACCAGAACAAGGGCCGCCAGGGCGAAAAAGGCCAGGTCGTGCCAATCGAGCATGTCGGATTTCCTTCAAAAAGGGCGACTTCGGGGGATTGGGCCATTATAGGGACGGGGGCCAGCGTCGATTGGATACAGATCGGCATGACTTTCGGGCCGATCTGTACAGCACCGTGTACAGCCCCGGGCACCGTGTCGGACAAACTCGCCTTGCCGGGGCACCGCCGATGGGCCACATTGGTCTGTGACGCCTCCTTGCCTCCCATGCCCATCCTCGACACCCGCATCCGGCACGTCCTCCAGCACCCCGGGCGTTTCATCCTGACCACGCTCCGGGAATTCCGCGCCAACCAGGGCCTGCTGCTGGCCGGGGCGGTGGCGTACTACGCGCTGCTGTCGATCGTGCCCTTGCTGATCCTGATGCTGATTGGCCTGTCGCACGTGATCGAGCCGGCCCGGCTGCTCGATACGCTGGCGCGCTATCTGGAATGGCTACTGCCCGGGCAGTCGCGCGCACTGGTGGCCGAACTGGCGCGCTTCATGGACCACCGCGCCCTCGGCTGGGTGCTGCTGGTGACGATGATCTTCTTCAGTTCGCTGGCCTTCACCGTGCTGGAGAACGCCATGTCGGTCATCTTCATCCATCGCGTGGCCATCCGGCGGCGGCATTTCCTCGTCTCGGCCATCCTGCCCTATTGCTACATCCTCGTGCTGAGCGTGGGACTGCTGGTGGTGACGCTGGTGGCGGGCGGGCTCCAGACCATCGGCGAACGGCACCTGGAGGTGCTCGGCCATGAATGGTCGCTGGACCGCCTGTCCGGCACCCTGCTCTACCTGCTCGGGCTGGCCGGCGAGATCCTGCTGCTGACCTCGATCTACCTCGTTATGCCGGTGGGCCGGCTGTCCGTGCGCCATGCGCTGGTGGGGGCGGTCTTCGCCTGCGTGCTCTGGGAGGTGTCCCGCCACGTGCTGGTCTGGTATTTCGCCACGCTGTCGCAGGTGGGGCGGGTGTACGGCTCCCTGACCACGGCCATCGTGGTGCTGCTGAGCCTGGAGATTGCCGCCACGCTGCTGCTGTTCGGCGCCCAGGTCATTGCCGCCGTGGAGCGCTCCGGCGTGGACCCTGCGCCGCAAGGGTTCCACACCTAGCCGTCAGTCGGCAATTTGAAGGAAGATGGCCGACAATTGACGGACTTGCAGGCTTGATGCGCGACAGAGACGACTTCGACATCTGAATGCCTTTGCATACATCCGCGCAAAAACCGCAATGGTTCGCCCCTCCCGACACCAAAAATAAGGCAAAATTCGGGTMTTGCCCCCGGCTGTGACCCACCCGGGGCATTTTCCAACCTGATTCTTGATGCGAGATAAGCAATGAGTACCCAGCAGCCAACCATCATCTACACCCTGACCGACGAAGCTCCGCTGCTGGCGACCAGTGCCTTCCTGCCCATCATCCGCACGTTCGCAGCCCCGGCTGGCGTGAACGTCGAGACCAGCGACATCTCGGTGGCTGGCCGCATCCTGGGCGAATTCCCCGAATTCCTGACCGAAGAGCAGCGCGTGCCGGACAACCTGGCCGAACTGGGCCGCCTGACGCTGCTGCCGGACACCAACATCATCAAGCTGCCGAACATCAGCGCCTCGCTGTTCCAGCTCGTCAGCGCGATCAAGGAACTCCAGTCGAAGGGCTACAAGATCCCCGACTACCCGGAAGATCCGAAGAACGACGAAGAAAAGGCCATCCAGAAGCGCTACTCCAAGTGCCTGGGCAGCGCCGTGAACCCCGTGCTGCGCGAAGGCAACTCCGACCGCCGCGCACCGGCCGCCGTGAAGAACTTCGCCCGCAAGCACCCGCACAGCATGGGTGACTGGAGCATGGCTTCGCGCACCCACGTGGCGCACATGAAGCATGGCGACTTCTACCACGGCGAAAAGTCGATCACGCTGGACCGCGCACGTGACGTGCGCATGGAACTGGTCACCAAGAGCGGCAAGACCATCGTCCTGAAGTCGAAGGTGGCCCTGCTGGACGGCGAAGTCATCGACAGCATGTTCATGAGCAAGAAGGCCCTGCTGGCCTTCTACGAAGAACAGATGGAAGACGCGCGCAAGACCGGCGTCATGCTGAGCCTGCACGTGAAGGCGACCATGATGAAGGTGTCGCACCCGATCGTGTTCGGCCACGCCGTGAAGGTCTTCTACAAGGACGCCTTCGCCAAGCACCAGAAGCTGTTCGACGAACTGGGCGTGAACGTGAACAACGGCCTGGTGGACCTGTACACCAAKATCGAGGCCCTGCCGGAGTCGAAGCGCGAGGAAGTCATCCGCGACATGCACGCCTGCCACGAACATCGCCCGGAACTGGCGATGGTGGATTCGGCCAAGGGCATCTCGAACCTGCACGCACCGAACGACGTGATCGTCGATGCCTCGATGCCGGCCATGATCCGTATCGGCGGCAAGATGTGGGGCGCCGACGGGCGCACCAAGGACACCAAGTGCCTGATCCCGGAATCGACCTTCGCCCGGATCTACCAGGAAATCATCAACTTCTGCAAGACCAACGGTGCCTTTGACCCGGTGACGATGGGCACGGTGCCGAACGTCGGCCTGATGGCGCAGAAGGCCGAAGAGTACGGCTCGCACGACAAGACGTTCGAGATTGCCGAAGACGGCGAGGCCCGCATCGTCGACAACGCCACCAATGAAGTGCTGACGGCGCTGACGCAGAAGGTCGAGCAGGGCGACATCTGGCGCATGTGCCAGGTCAAGGACGCCCCGATCCGCGACTGGGTGAAGCTGGCCGTGACCCGCGCCCGCAACTCGGGCACGCCGGCCGTGTTCTGGCTGGACCCGTACCGTCCGCACGAGGCCGAGCTGATCAAGAAGGTGGAAACCTACCTGAAGGACTACGACACCAACGGCCTGGACATCCAGATCATGTCGCAGGTGCGCGCCATGCGCTACACGCTGGAACGCGTGATCCGCGGCCTGGACACCATCTCGGTGACCGGCAACATCCTGCGCGACTACCTGACCGACCTGTTCCCGATCATGGAACTGGGCACCAGCGCCAAGATGCTGTCGATCGTGCCGCTGATGGCCGGTGGCGGCCTGTACGAGACCGGCGCCGGCGGTTCGGCTCCGAAGCACGTGGCCCAGCTGGTGGAAGAGAACCACCTGCGCTGGGATTCGCTGGGCGAGTTCCTGGCCCTGGCCGTGTCGCTGGAAGAGCTGGGCATCAAGTCCGGCAACGCCCGCGCCAAGGTGCTGGCCAAGACGCTGGACGCCGCCACGGGCAAGCTGCTCGACAACAACAAGAGCCCGTCGCCGAAGACCGGCCAGCTCGACAACCGCGGCAGCCAGTTCTACCTGGCCATGTACTGGGCCCAGGAACTGGCCGCGCAGAAGGACGACGCCGAACTGGCCAAGACCTTCGCACCGCTGGCCAAGACGCTGACCGACAACGAGAAGACCATTGTCGGCGAGCTGTCGGACGTGCAGGGCAAGGCAGCCGACATCGGCGGCTACTACAAGCCTGACTTCGACAAGCTGGACGCGGTGATGCGCCCGAGCAAGACGCTCAACGCGGCCCTGGAGGCCGTGAAGGGCTGATGACTGCTCCCTCCGCCCCGGCACCCGGGGCGGAATCGCCGGAACGGCCGGACCCGCGCAATGCGTGGTGCCGGCCGTTTTTGCATTGACCACCAGGCAAGCCACATCGTGCAGGAATCCCCGCATGCCCTCGCCGCCGCCGGCCTAGACAGCGCCGCCTTCCACGCGCTGGCGGACGCGATCGACCAGGCGTTCTGCGTCATCGAGGTGATCTTCGACGGCGACCGGGCGATCGACTACCGCTTCGTCACCGTCAACCACGTGTTCGAGGCCCAGACCGGGCTGCATCAGGCGCAGGGCCGCAATATGCGCGACCTCGCACCCGGGCACGAGGCCCACTGGTTCGAGATCTATGGCGAGGTGGCGCTGCGCGGCCATCCGCGTCGCTTCGTCGAGCAGGCGCGCGCGCTGGACCGCTGGTTCGAGGTCTACGCCTTCCGCGTGGKCGATGGGGTGCGCCCGCTGGTCGGCGTCCTGTTCCGCGACATCACCGCCCGGCGCGAGGCCGAGGCGGCGCTGCGCAAGACCGAAACCCAGGCACAACTGGCCGTGGCCATCGCCCGGCTCGGCACCTTCCGGCAGGACACGGAAACCGGGCTGGTCTATATGGATGCGCGCATGCGCGAGCTGCGCGGCGGCGGCGAGGCCGAAGTCATGCCGCTGGCCGAGACCCTMCAGCGCGTGCACCCCGATGACCGGCCCCGGCTGCTGCAGGCCGTGGAAACCGCCATCGCCACGGCCGACGAGAGTGGTGGCGGCGGCTTCGAGGTGGACTACCGTATCCTCTGGCCCGATGGCAGCGAGCACTGGCACGCGGCCAATGGACAGGTCGAGTTCGAGGGCGAGGGTCGCCGGCGGCATCAAGCCAATGTGCTGGGTACGGCGCTCGACATCACGGTGCGCAAGCAGGCCGAAGCCATCCTGCGCGAGGCCGACGCCCGCAAGGACGAATTCCTCGCCACGCTGGCCCACGAGCTACGCAACCCGCTGGCCACCATCCACAATGCRCTCCAGCTCCAGGCCGCCGCTGCCACCCGGATGGACGCGCCGCGCCTCCAGGCCATGCTCGACCGGCAGGTGGAGCACATGATGCGGCTGATCGACGAGCTGATGGAGGTCTCGCGCATCACGCGCGGCGTGATCGAGCTGAAGGTTGAGCCGCTCGACCTCGCCGACGTGCTGCGCAATGCCGTGGAGGCCGCCCGCCCCGCCGCCATCCAGGCGGGCCACGTGCTGACGCTCCAGCCGGCCGACACCCCGCTGCCGGTGCTCGGCGACGCGGTGCGGCTGGCGCAGATCCTCGGCAACCTGCTGGCGAACGCGGTGCGCTACACCGATCCGGGTGGACGCATCGACGTGCACGCGTGGCGCGACGCCGCCGGCATCCACGCCGCCGTGGCCGACACCGGCATCGGCATCCCGCCCGGGCATCTGGGGCGGCTGTTCGCGCTGTTCGGCCAGTTCGACAAGAACGCGCCGCGCTCGCAGGGCGGGCTCGGCATCGGGCTCGCCACGACGCGCAAGCTGGCGCAGATGCATGGCGGCGACGTCCAGGCCGCCAGCCCCGGGCTGGGGCTCGGCAGCACCTTCACCGTCTCGCTGCCGGCCAGCGACGGCCCCGCCGCGGCTGACGACGCGAAAAGCCGGCCCGGCTCGCTGCCCAACCCGGTGCGCGTGCTGGTGGTGGACGACAACCGCGATGCCGCCGACAGCGTGGCGATGCTGCTGGACATGTACGGTGCGACCGCCACGGTGGCCTACGATGGCGCGAGCGCGCTGGAGGCCCTCGCCCAATGGTGGCCGGACGTGGTGCTGCTGGACCTCGGCATGCCGTCGATGGATGGCTACGAGGTGGCCACGCGCATCCGCCAGACCTGGCGCGACCGCCCGGTGATGCTGGTCGCGCTGACCGGCTGGGGCCAGGCCGCCGACCGCGACCGCACCCGCGCGCATGGTTTCGACGCCCACCTCGTGAAGCCGGTGGGGCTGGAGGCCTTGCTGGCGCTCCTCGCCAATTGCGGCGGCGCTGCATCGCCCCCTAAATAGGCACTATTCGTCATACGTCACGGCCATGGTCTATGGTGATAAGCCCAAGACCCAGCGGAGCGAGTGCCATGGCATACATCGACGGATTCGTGCTGGCCGTGAAGACGGCCAATCGGGAAACCTACCGGCAGGTGGCGCAGAAGGCGTCCACCGTGTTCAAGGAGCACGGCGCGCTGAAAGTGGTGGAGTGCTGGGGCGACGACGTGCCGGAAGGCAAGGTCACCTCGTTCACCATGGCCGTTCAGCGCAAGGACGACGAGGCGGTGGTGTTCTCGTGGATCCTGTGGCCGTCGCGCGAGGCGCGCGACAAGGGCATGGCCGCCGCGATGGCCGACGAGCGGCTCAAGGAAGGCATGGACCCGATGCCGTTCGACGGCCAGCGCATGATCTTCGGCGGCTTCGAGGTCATCGTGGACGCCTAGCGGACGCCCGGCAGCAAGGTGCGCTCCACGGCCTCCGTGAGCGCCTGCAGCACCCGGCTGTCCTCGTCCGCCTTGCGCGACACGAGCGAGATCTGCAGCGTCGGCGCGTCGGCCCCCAGCCGCACGCGCCGCACCGGGTAGCGGTCGCAGACCGTCGGGTCCATCAACTGCACCACGGAAACGCCCAGCCCCGCGCTGACCATGGCGACGATGGCGATGACGCTGTCGAACTCCATCGCACTGCGTTTCTCCGGCATCACCCCGTGCACGTACCGCGCCGCCATGGCGCCGGTGACGGTGGCGCGGTCGTAGCGGATCCAGTCGTAGCGGGCAAGCAGCTCGGCCGCGCTGGCCTCCCCGGCGTCCGGCGGGGCGATCAGCACCATCTCCCGCGTGCCGACCGGATGCCAGCGCAGGCTCGCCAGGCGGCCGGTTTCGGGCCGGGCCACCACCGCCGCATCGAGTTGCCCCGCCTTGACCAGATCCAGCAGCCCGGCGCTGCGGCCGCGCACCGGCCGCACGCGCAGCTTCGGGTAGTGGTCGCGCAGGTAGCGCAGCGTGCCCGGCAGCAGCACCGGCTGGATCGATTCGATCACCCCGAGCCGCACCGAACCCTCCACGGCCACGGACACCCGGCGCCGCAGCGCATGGAGGTAGCGCAGCCCGCCCTCCATGGCGGCGGCCACCTCGCGGGCCACGGCGGTGGGCCGTACCTGCAGGCCGGATCGATCGAACAGCGGCTGGCCGACATACTGCTCCAGTTGCTTCATCTGCATGCTGACCGCGCTCGGCGTGAGGTGCATCGTGGCGGCAGCCGCCGCGAACGAGCCCTCCTCGATCACGGCAGCGAGGGTGGCGAAGGTCTCCAGCTTCATCAGTTTTCCTTATCAGCGACGTCAAGGAACGTCACTTTTTCTTAGCTGTTCTGAAGCTTAGACTGGCTGCACGACGTCATGCAAGGCGCCCCCCAGCGCCCGCACCCAGACGTCCCTTCCATAAGACTCCGAGACACCGCCCCATGACCGCCTATCGTCCCACCGCGTGGCTGGCCGCCGATGCCKACCGCGACACCTCCTGGATCCAGCGCCTCTCCGCCGCCGAAGTGGCCAGCTTCGACACCGCCCTCACCCACGCCATCGCGCTGGACAAGCCGCTGCTGGAGATGACCGCCGATGACTTCCCGCTCGACGCCGCCGCCCGCGACGCGCTGGCCCGCGCCATCGACACCACGCAGGGCCGCTGGGGCATGTGCCTGCTGAAGGGCTTTCCCGTGCACCGCTGGACCGAGGACGAGACCCGCCTCGCCTACTGGGGCATGGGCCTGCACATGGGCGTGGCGCGCACGCAGAACCGCGCCAGCGACTTCATGAACGATGTGCGCGACGTGGGCGCCGCGTACAAGGGCAAGAACGGCCGCGGCTACAACACCAACGCCGGCCTCGACTTCCACACCGATTCCTGCGACGTGGTCGGCCTGCTGTGCCGCCGCGCGGCCCGCAGCGGCGGCGCAAGCAAGGTAGTCAGCTCGATCGCCCTGCGCGACGCCATGCTGCGCCGCCGCCCGGACCTCGAAGCCGTGCTCCACGCCCCGTTCCACTACAGCTACCAGGGCGCGCAGGACCCCGCCCAGCCGCCGCACTATGCCTGCACCATCCTCGGCAACCATCCTTGGGCCTTCGCCATGCGCACCAACCGCAAGAACGTGGTGGCCGCCCAGCGCGACTTCGACGATGTGCCGCGCCTGACGGCGGCCCAGGAAGCGGCCCTCGACGAACTGGACGCGCTACTGACCGACCCGAGCCTGTGCTTCTCGATGCAGCTTGAACAGGGCGACCTGCAACTGCTGAACAACTATGTCACCGTGCATTCGCGCACGAATTTCGAGGACTACGAGGAGTTCGACCGCAAGCGCCACCTGCTGCGGCTCTGGCTGGCCGTACCGGGCGCCCAGCCGCTACCGGACGAGTGGGCCGACTACTTCACCGACGTCCGCGCGGGTGCGGTGCGGGGTGGCCTGCGCGGCAGCGCGCGCAGTGCCGAGTTCGACGCCTACGAGCGCCGCCAGGCCGCCGCACTGGGCATGCCGCTGATGCCGTGGGCGCCAGCCGCCCAGCCCGCCACGGCCTAGGCGCCAGCATCGCCCCACAAAAAATACAAAGATAAATACGGAGACAACCATGGAACGACGCGATTTCCTCGCGCTGCTGTCGGCGGCGCTGATCCTGCCCCCGGGTCTGGCGCGGGCGGCGCCGGCCGTCACGAAAGTCCTCGTCGGCGCCACGCCGGGCGGCGGCACCGACATCGTCGCGCGCTCCCTGTCGGCCGAGCTGGAGCAGCGGCTCAAGCATCCCTTCATCGTCGAAAACCGGGGCGGCGCGGCCGGCAATATCGCCGCCATCGCCGTGGCCAAGGCGGACCCCGATGGCGGCACGCTGCTGCTGAGCTACACCAGCCACGCGATCAATCCGGCGCTGTTCGAGAAAAAGCCATTCGACGCCATCAAGGACTTCACGCCGATCTCGCTGATCGCCAGTTCGCCGCTGATCCTGGTGTCGCGCCCGGACCTTGGCGTCAGCAACCTGCGCGAACTGGTGGCGCTGGCGAAGTCGAAGCCGGGCAAGCTGAGCATCGCCGTGGCCGGCGTGGGCAGCGCCAACCATCTGGCGGGGGAGATGCTCAAGCACGAGGCCGGCATCGACATCGTCAGCGTGCCGTACAAGGGCGCCGGCCCGGCTGTGGCCGATGTGGTGGGCAGCCAGGCCGACCTGCTGCTCGGCAACGTGGCCACGGTGCAGCCGCTGCTTGTGGCCGGCAAGCTCAAGGGGCTCGGCGTGAGCAGCCCGCAGCGGCTGGCGGCGTTCCCGAACCTCGCCCCGATTGCCGATCTCGTGCCGGGCTTCGACTACAGCTCGTGGTACGGCCTGCTCGGCCCGGCCGGCATGCCGCCGGACATGGTGCGGGAACTGGAGACGGCAGCCCGCGCGGCCGTGGCGGCGCCGGCCATGCGCAAGCGCTTGCAGGGGGAAGGTCTGGTACCAGTGGGGAATAGCGCCGCCCAGTTCGCGCAGTTCCTGCAGGCGGAAATCGCGCGATGGGCGAAGGTGGTGGCCGTCACGCACACACGCGTGGCGTGAGGCGGCAGATGTAAAGCCCGGGACGGTTAGCGGAAGCTGACCGTCACCTCGTTGCTGCGCCCTTGCAGCGACGGCGCCAGGCCGCCGTTGCCCGGCACGCGGAAGGCGAATACGAAGCCCTTGCTGGCATCGTCGCCAACGAAGGCGTTGGTCTTGCCCTCGGCACCCGGCAGCATCACGCAGCGGTCGGCATTGCAGAGGTAGGCCTGCAGGTCCGGCGGCGGCACGCGCGTGAAGCTGTAACGCCAGCGCACCGCGGTGATGACGCCAGCCGACTGCGGCAGCACCCCGCMCGGCACGATCGGCGCGGACAGCGCGCGCTGGCCCCGGTTCGCAATCATCGGGCCCACCGCCGAGCCAGTCCAGGCATGGCGCGACGGGCCGATTTCGAGCGTTGCCTTCGTCAAGCCCTGCGCCGACAGGATCGCCGGCAGGAAGCCGCAGAGCGCGGCCACCGTCATCGACAGCCAGGCACGCATTACAGCAAACCCCGCAGCTGGTTGCGCAGGCGGGTAATCGCCTGGCTGCGGATCTGGCACACGCGTGACTCGGTCACTTCCAGCACCGCGCCAATCTCGCGCAGGTTCAGTTCCTGGTCGTAGCACAGCGACAGCACCAGCTTTTCCCGCTCGGGCAGCTTGTCGATGGCGCGGATCAGCGCCTCGCGCATGCCGGACTCCATCAGCACCGTCAGCGGGTTGCCGTCGTCGGTCACGCCGAGATGGCGGTCCAGGAAGTCTTCCTCGCCGGAGCGCTCGAAGTCCTCGTAGTGCAGCAGCTGGCAGCCGTAGACCTCGTTGAGCAGCTCCTGGTATTCGTCGAGCGCCATATCGAGTTCCYTGGCCACCTCGGAGTCGATCGGCGTGCGGCCGAGCTTCTGTTCGAGGCTGCGCTGGGTGCGCTCGATCTTGCGCGTGAACTGGCGCAGGCTGCGCGACTGCMAGTCGTTGGCGCGCACCTCGTCGAGCATCGCGCCTCGGATGCGCTGGCTCGCGTAGGTCTCGAAGCGGGCGCCGTGGTTGTCTTCATAGCGCTTGGCAGCGTCGAGCAGGCCGATCATGCCGGCCTGGATCAGGTCGTCGATCTGGACACTGGCAGGCAGCTTGGCCGCCAGTTGCAACGCGATCCGTCGCACCAGCGGCGCATGTGACTTGACCACGTCTGCCTGTTCGAGCTTTCCCTGAATCGTATACATGGTGGAATTCTCGGTAATAACTTGGTTCGGTGCCAGCGCCCCACATTCCTTGCGGGGCGGACTGGCTGGCTGAGTGTCGGTCCGGTTGTTGCGACTTCTTGTTCTGGTATCAGGCGGGAACGGCCGCGGCCATCCCCGGAGAGACTGCTTCCTGGCGCAGCGGCCATGCCCCGATGCCGCTGGCCACGTGGCGCAGCGCGCCGGTGGCCGCGGCGGCCGGATAGGCCTCCACGACGCAGCGGCCCAGCTGCAGCGCACGGGCCACCAGCGGATCCAGCGGCAGGTAGCCCGCCAGGCTTGCCTCCACGCCCAGGTACTGGCTCGCCGTGCGGGCCAGGTTGCGCGAGAGGGCCATCACCGTCGCTTCCTTGTCCGCCATATTGACGATCAGCTGGAAGTGACGGCATGCAAATTCATGGTGCAGCCGCTTGATGCAGGCGTAGGCGGCGGTGATCGACGTGGCCTCGGGCCGCATCACGATCACGAAGTTGTGCGCCGCGCCGGCCATGGGCGACAGCGCGCCGGACTCGCTCGACTGCGCATCGACCAGCACCGTGCGGATGCCCGGCAAGGCGCGGTMGTCGATCTGCGCGCCGGCGGGCACGTTGCCGGCCGGCAGCACGGCCACGCCGCTGGCGGCACGGGTGCCCGCCGCCGCGTCGAACGGCATCCGGCCGCCCAGCACATCGGCCAGCGTGGCCTTCGGCGCCGCGCCGGCAAGCCGGGTGGCGCGCGCGGCGGCGCGGTCTTCATCGGCCAGCAGCACACGTTCGCCCTGCATGGCGAGCGCGTTGGCCAGCCCGAGCGCCACGGTGGTGGCACCGGCGCCGGCCTCGCAGCCCACCACGGCGATACGCCGGGTGACGCGCGGTGCCAGCATGCGGCGCAGGCTTTCCGCCTGGTCGGAGCCCATCAGGTTCAAGGCTTACTCTCCTGCGGGGGCCAGTTGACGGGCGGCACTGGCACCAAGGGCGTCCATCGCCTGGCGCGCCGAGTCGGGCGTGTCGTCGAATGCCGGGGCCGGGGCCGAAGCCACGTTGCGGCCCGGGTAGTTCTCGAGCACGTCCAGCAGCGCCAGCAGGCGGCCCATGCCTTCGTTGAGCACGGCGCCGGACACCGGCGCATTGACGCGGGCGGTGGCGCGGCCAGCCAGGCGCGACAGGAACGCGGGCGCCGTCGGCGTCGGGTTGTGTTGCAGGCGCAGCGCGGTCAGGCCGAGCTGCACCGAGACCAGCGTGCCGAGCGTGTCGTCGTCGCCCGCACCGTTGCCCTCGCTGCCCTGCGCGAAGTGCTCCATCGCATGGCGCAGCGTGCGGAACTGCTCTTCCGCGTGGTGCGTCCACTGAGCCCAGCGGGCCACCTGGGCGGCCACGTCGGCCAGCGCCGGGTCGCACAGCACGTAGTCCACGGACAGCATGTCGCCGGTTTCTCGATCGACCAGCCGGGACACCGCGAGGCAAGCCTCGGTGCCGGCCTCGGCGCCGGCCCCCTGGCCACGGCCACGGGCGGCGGCGCGCACCTGGCCTTCGGGCACGCGCACCATGCAGTGGCCGAGCCAGTGCACGGCGTCGCGGTCGCGGCAGGTGGTGTCGCCGATGGCGAGGAAGGTCAGCGTATCGGCAATGGTGTCGAGCTTGTTGGCGGCGCCGTCGGCAATCACGCGCGTGGTCTTGCGCGTGCCGGCCACCCAGCGTTCGCCCAGTTGCTGCCAGCGCGCCAGCGTGGCGGCGGACGGCAGCGAGGCATTGAGGTTGACCACGGTGCGGGCGGCGGCCAGCGTGGCGCGCACGGTGGCGGCTTCGGCTTCCGCCTCGGCTTCGGCCATCGACTGGCGCGTGCGGCCGGCGGGCACCACCGTGGTGGCCAGCGGCGTGCCGTCACGGTCGGCCAGCCACAGCGTCTGTTGCAGCAGTTGCGGGGCGCGGCGACCCGGCACGGTCTGCGAGGCGGTGCCGGTCACAGCGAGCACGTAGCGGTCGCACGTGCGGCTGGCGTCGCGGCACATCGACAGGCGCACCTGCTGGGCCATCTGGCGCAGCGCCGGCGCACCGGCGCCGCGTTGCTGCCACAGCGAGCGGGCCACGTCGAAGCCGTACTGCGCGCCGTTGAGTTCCTCCACGCACACGCCCACGGCGTTGGCGCTGTCGGTCAGCGAGCGCAGCACATCGTCGGCGCCGGCACGCTCGGTCTGGGCTGGCTCGGCGGCGCTGGCCTGGCGCCGCGCCACATCGGCATCGGCGAACAGCGAGCCACGGCGCGGCGTCAGGAAGGCACGTTCGACCAGGGCATCGGCTTGAGCCAGTTCGAGGTGCTCCGGCACGCGCTGGCCGGTGGAGGCGTAGAACACGGGCAGGCGGTGGCGGATCACCACGTCGAGCACCGAGCCCAGGTGGGTGGCTTCGTCCAGCTTGCTGATGATGCAGCCGTCGATACCGGCGGCGTCGCCAGCGGTGTCGTTGCGGTAGGCGTGCACGACTTCATTGAGCGTGTCGCCGTGCGCGGCGCCGTTGAGCAGCAGCACACGCTGCATCGGGGCCTGCACGCCGGCCAGCATCGAGATCTGGTCGGACAGGCTGCGGTCGCGCTGGCTCATGCCCACCGTGTCGATGATGACGAGGTGCTTGTCCTTCATGGCCGACAGCGCGAACCGCAGGTCGGCGGCGTCCTTCACGGCATGCACGGGCACGCCGAGGATGTCGCCATAGATACGCAGTTGTTCGTGCGCGCCGATCCGGAAGCGGTCGGTGGTCAGCAGCGCGAGCTTGCCCGGGCCGTGGCGGAGCACGAAGCGCGCGGCCAGCTTGGCGGTGGTGGTGGTCTTGCCGACGCCGGTCGGGCCGATCAGCGCGAGCACGCCGCCCTGCGCGAACAGCGTGTCCTCATCGGCCAGCACCGGCACCTTGCGGGCCAGTTCCTGGCGGATCCAGGCCATCGCGGCCGGACGGTCCGTGCCGACTGGCAGGTGGGCGAGCAACGTGCGCGAAAGCTGGCCCGAGAAGCCGGCGTTGACGAGCCATTCGAACAGCGACTCGCGTAGCGGGTCGCCAGCGGCCACGCCGGCGGGCGTGTTGGCCAGGCCGGCGAACTGGCGCTCCAGCATGCTGCGCATCGAGGCCAGCTCGCCGCGCAGGTCCCCCAGCGCGGCCGGGTCGGACGCGTCGGCGGTCATCATCGACGGCATCTGTGCGATCGGGGCCGGTGCGAACTGAGACATCGAGGACGACGGGGGCATCGAAGACAGCGGCGCCATCGGGCTCATCGACAGCATCGATGCCGATGACGCCGATGACGCGGATGGCGCGGATGGCGCGTACGGCTGCGCCGTGGCGCTGACGGCGCCCAGGTCCGCATCGCGCATCGCCACAATTTCCACGCCGCCCTCGATGGCCCGGTTGGACAGCACCACGGCGTCGGGGCCCATGGCCTCGCGCACCTTGCGCATCGCTTCGCGGCCATTGGCCGCCACAAACTTCGCCACGCTCATGTTCGTTCCTTACGCCGCGCCGCCGATCATTGCGGTAATGCGGATGTTGCGGTTGTCCGGGACTTCGGCATGCGACAGCACCTTCAGTTGGGGCAGCGTACGGCGCAGGAAGCGCGCCATCAGCGGCCGCAGCGGGGACGGCACCAGCAGCACGGGGTCGAGACCCATCTGCTCCTGGCGGCCGACCGCGCCCTGCGCCTGCTGGAGCAGCGCATCGGCCAGGCCCGGCTCGATGCCGCCGCCGTTGGCCAGCGCCTGCGTCAGCACGCGTTCCAGGCCGGCGTCGAGGCTGATGACCTGCAGGTCAGCATTGTTCGGGAACAGCTGCTGCGTGATGGCCCGGCCCAGCGCCACGCGCACCAGCGCCGTGAGTTCGGTAGGCTCGCTGACCTTGGTGGCGTGCTCGGCCACCACGTCGAGGATCGTGCGCATGTCGCGGATCGGCACACCTTCGTCCAGCAGGTTCTGCAGCACCTTCTGCAGGCCGGTCAGCGAGATCGTCTTCGGCACGAGGTCTTCGGTCAGCTTCGGCGATTCCTTGGCGATGCGGTCCAGCAGCGACTGCACTTCCTGGCGCCCCAGCAGCTCGGAGGCGTGCATCTGGATCAGGTGGTTCAGGTGGGTGGCCACCACGGTGCTGGCATCGACCACGGTGTAGCCGTAGGCCTGCGCCTGCTCCTTGAGGCTGGCGTCGATCCACACCGCCGGCAGGCCGAAAGCGGGGTCGCGCGTGACCGGGCCCGGCAGCGTGCCGCTGACCTGGCCGGGGTTGATGGCCATCCACTGGCCCGGCGTGGCCTCGCCGCTGCCAATCTCCACGCCCTTGAGCGTGATGCGGTAGGCGTTGGGCTTGAGTTCGAGGTTGTCGCGGATATGCACCACCGGCACCAGGAAGCCGATGTCCTGCGCAATCTTCTTGCGGATGCTCTTGATACGGCCCAGCAGTTCGCCGTTCTGGCCGCGGTCCACCAGCGTGATCAGGCGGTAGCCCACTTCCATGCCCAGCGGGTCGACCATCGTCACGTCTTCCCACGTGGCTTCGGCGGCTTCTGCGGCCACGGCCGGCTTGCGCTCTTCGCGGACCTTGGTCTMGGCCTGCACGGCGTCGCGGCGCAGCATGTAGCGGCCGAACCAGGCCATCGCGCCGGCCAGCAGCAGGAAGGCGAAGTGCGGCATGCCGGGGATGATGCCCATCGCGCCGATGATGCCGGCGGTCAGGAACATGACGCGCGGGTTCGAGAAGAGCTGGCCGGTAAGCTGCTGGCCGACGTCCTGCTCGTTCGACACGCGCGAGACGATCACACCGGCGGCGGTGGAGATCACCAGTGCCGGAATCTGCGCAACCAGGCCATCGCCGATGGTCAGCAGCGTGTAGTTATGCACCGCGGTGCCGAAGTCCAGGTCATGCTGCACCATGCCCACGACCATGCCGGCCGCGACGTTGATGAACATGATGATCAGCCCGGCGATGGCGTCGCCGCGCACGAACTTCGAGGCACCGTCCATGGCGCCGTAGAAGTCGGACTCCTGCGCCACTTCGGTACGGCGCTTGCGGGCGCCTTCCTCGTTGATCAGGCCGGCGTTCAGGTCCGCGTCGATGGCCATCTGCTTGCCGGGCATGGCATCGAGCATGAAGCGCGCGCCCACTTCAGCGATACGGCCCGCACCCTTGGTGATCACCATGAAGTTGATCACCACCAGGATGGCGAACACCACGATACCCACCGCGAAGTTGCCGCCCACCAGGAAGTGGCCGAAGGCCTCGATCACCTTGCCGGCGGCGTCCGGGCCGGTATGGCCCTCCAGCAGCACCACGCGCGTGGAGGCCACGTTCAGCGACAGGCGCAGCAGCGTGGAGAACAGCAGCACGGCCGGGAACGCCGCGAAGTCCAGCGCCGTGCGGGTGTACATGCCCACCAGCAGCACCATGATGGACAGCGCGATGTTGAACGTGAACAGCAGGTCCAGCACAAACGCGGGCAGCGGMAGGATCATCATGCCGAGGATCATGACGATCAGCAGCGGTCCTGCCAGCGCCTTCAGCTGGGCGCCCGAGCGCAGGCCCGGGATGTTGAAGAAATTCGTCAGTGCGTTCATGCGCGGGCTTCCGGTACGGCAAGTTCGTCCGGCACCACCAGCTCCGTCGGTCCCGAAGGCTGCGGACCGTTGGAGTAGTGCCAGTGTTTCAGTTGATAGACCCAGGCCAGGATCTCGGCCACGGCGGTATACAGGCCCGCCGGGATTTCATGCCCCAGCTCCACGTGCCGGTGCAGCGCCCGCGCCAGCGGCGGCGCGGACAGGATCGGCACGCGATGTTCGGCGGCCAGTTCGCGGATGCGAGCGGCCACTTCCTCGGTTCCCTTGGCGACGACGCGCGGCGCGCCCATGCCGCCTTCCTCATAGCGCAGCGCCACGGCGAAGTGCGTGGGGTTGGTCACCACCACATCGGCCTTGGGCACCTCGGTCATCATGCGGCGACGCGCCATGGCCCGCTGCTGCTGCCGGATGCGGGCCTTGATGTGCGGATCGCCATCGGTTTCCTTCATCTCCTGCTTGACCTCTTCCTTGGTCATGCGGAGCTTCTTGTAGAACGTCCAGAGCTGCCAGGGCACGTCCAGCGCCACCACCAGCAGCAGCGAGCCGGACACCACGCCGCACACGTAGAGCACTAGCTCCATCAGGTGCAGCAGCGCCTCCTGCACGGGCGCGTTCATCAGCGCCACGGCCTCCGGCAGCTTGCGCCAGACCATCCAGGCGCCCACGCCGCCCACCAGCAGCGACTTGGCGATGGCCTTGCCGAGTTCCACCAGCGAATGCGAGGAGAACATCCGGCCCAGCCCCTGCAGCGGGGAGAGGCGCGAGAAATCCGGCATGAACGACTTGCTCGCGAACAGCCAGCCGCCCAGCGCCAGCGGGGCCATCAGCGCGGCCACCCCGAACATCAGCAGCAGCGGCAGGAAGGCAAGCAGGCTGTCCCAGATAGCGATGCCGAACTGCGACAGCATGCGGTTGGTGTCGAACGCGGTGGCCGGCTCGAAAGCCAGGCTCTTGTGCATCACGGCGTCCAGCCGGCGGCCCAGCGTGCCGCCCATGACCCACAGGCCGATCACGCCCGTCATCAGCATCACGAACGTGCCGAGCTCGCGCGAACGCACCACCTGCCCCTCCTCGCGCGCCTTTTCCAGGCGCCGGGGTGAGGCGGGTTCGGTTTTCTCGAGATCGCTTTCCTCGGACATGGACGCTCCAACGCGAAGCGCGCAGGCGGCACTTCGTCAGCGAGGATTATCAAATCCCGGGGGCGCTGGCATTCAGGGGAAAAGGGAGGGAAACAGGTGCCTGTTTCAGGAATGAGGGGGGCAGCGGAGTTAACGGCCCGGGGGGTACCGACCTTTAGGGTAAAGGTGCGGTGGCGGCCACTCCGGCGTCGTTTTGGCACCGATCGGGCGGCCATCTTGCCATGTCTTGCCGATACCACGCAATGATGTGTTTTCGTTAAGGATTGCACCAAACATGTGATCTCAACAGCAATTCGACAGTCTTTGCCTGCAGTCCGGGTAGTCTGGGCCGGTTTTCGCGAATCTCACGTTTTGTAGTGGATCGGCTGCCAGCCAATAGATGTTTGGTAGCATATTCCCCGTATCGATCACAATTCAGGGGATATGCCATGACGGCACAGACGGCCACCATCGACCAGGCGATGCTCGAAAAACTGGCCGCCTCCGGCAGCCTGCAGCGCGTACGCGCCGTGGCGCAGACGGGCGGCTGGCGGATCGTGGTCCGATACGGGACGAGCGAGAGCACCCTGGTGGTCCGGCGCGGCAACGTCCGCGTCTGGCCGAAGCTCGACACGTTGGTCAACTTTCTCGTCCGTATGCAGATAGCAGAATTCGAAGTCGACGCGACGGCGTTCCAGCCTGGCACCCACGTCGCCCGTCCCCGCCTGGACGCCGCCGAGCGCATGCGCGCGGCCCATGAGGCGGCAGCTTATGACCGGTGGTTTAAGGGGCAGGTGCAGGCGGGGTTAGATGATTCCCGGCCGCGCGTGCCGCACGAAGTCGTATTGCGGGAAATGGCGGAAGAGAATGAGGCGCTGCTGGCCAGCATCGCCCGCGATTCGAACCGGGGGAGTTGACCGTTGAGGGTGGAGTGGTCAACGACCGCACGGGAGGAACGCAAGGCCCTGTTCCACCGCATCGCCGCTGACAACCGGTTGGCCGCCGTGAACCTGAACCTGCTCATTGCCGATCGCCTCGAAGCGCTTGTCAGGTTTCCAGCAATGTATCCCGCCGGAAAAGTGCCCGGTACACGACACATTATCTTGAATCGCGAACACGTGCTGGTCTACGCATGGCATCCGCAGGAGGAGGTCATTCACATCCCTGCGTATCGTTGGTACGCGTCAGCAGCGTCGGCGTCTCACTTAGCGCGGGTTGGCGGCCATGCCTGACCGCTAACCCGGCTGCCTTACCGCACCACGTCCGCGTGATCCGTCGACTCAGCCAGGGTGCGCCATGCGGCCAGTTCGGCTTCCACGAACTTGTGCTTCTGTTCGATGCGGGCGATGGCGTCGGTGCCCAGCGGCAGCCGCAGCGGGGGATGGTCGCTGTCCACGAGTTGCAGCATCGCCTCGGCGAGCTTCTCCGGGTTGCCCGGCTGGTTGTGGTTGGCACCGGCAGCAAAGACGCGCATCGCGCCCACCGTCTCGGCGTAGTCGGCAATCTCGGTCTTGGTGGCAACCAGCGAGTTGTCGTTCAGGAAGTCCGTGCGGAAGAAGCCCGGCTCAACCACCGTGGCGTGGATGCCCAGCGGGGCCAGCTCCTGGGACATGGCTTCGGTCAGCCCCTCCACCGCAAACTTCGAGGCGCCATAGACGCCCCAGCCGTGATAGGCCGAGTAGCCGCCCAGCGACGAGATATTGATGACATGGCCGCTGCGCTGCTGGCGCATCTGCGGCAGCACGGCCCGGGTGACGGCGAGCATGCCGAAGACGTTGGTGTCGAAGTTAGCCTTCGCTTCGGCGATGCTGGTCTCCTCCACCGCGCCGAGCACGCCGTAGCCGGCGTTGTTCACCAGCACGTCGATCCGGCCGAAGCGGGCCACGCCCTGGCGCACGGCCTCGACGGCGTCCGATTCGTTGGTCACATCGACCTTGACCGCGAGAAGGCCGGGCTGGTCGCCAATGGCATCGACGATGGCCTGGGGATTGCGCGCCGTGGCKATGACGCGGTCACCGCGTGCCAGCGCGTTGCGGACAAACAGCGTGCCGAAACCGCGCGACGCACCGGTGATGAACCAGACCTTGCTTTGGGATTKCTTCGAATCGGACATGACTGACTCCTGGGATTGGGTTGGCTCGGTTCCGGCCTTCGCTGCGATCGTCGCGGCGTGTCGGTTACCGTTGAGACCCATGGTAGGTAGTCAGACTTCCACAAACAATGGTGATGTGGATTGCAGGAAAAGCAACTACTGGTTGTGAATCGACCTTAGCCGGAATGGAGGCTCTCGGCCATCGCGTCGCCACGTACCGTCTCGACGATCGCCTGCCGCAGCAACGGGGCGGCAATCGGCTTATGCAGCACCCGGAAGCCGCTGGCGTGGAGCGCCTTGAGGCGGTCCGGCGCCGTGTCGCCGGTGACGATCAGGCCCGGCACCTCGGTGTCGAGGTACTCGCGCAGCCACGCGATGGCCTGCCGGCCGGTCACCTGCGCGGCCAGCCGGTAGTCGGCCAGGATCAGGTCTACCGGGGCCGGGCCGGCGATGCGCGCGCGCTGGTGGGCGGCGCAGACGGCTTCGACCGTGGCGCCCGCATAGACCGTGTGGCCCCAGAACGCGAGCAGGTCGCCCAGCGCCGCGAGGATTTGGGGATCGTCGTCGACCAGCATCACGCCATAGCGCGCCTGGAGGTCCGCCGGGGCGCGACCTTCGGCGCTGGTCAGGGCCGGCGCTTCCGGCTCGACATCGCGCGCCAGTGGCACGGTCACCGAGAAGTTGCTCCCCCGGCCGGGCGTGGAGCGCAGCTTCACGGGATGGCCGAGCAGGTCCGCCAGCCGACGCACGATGGCGAGACCGAGGCCCAGCCCGTGTTCGCTCTGCACATTGGGCAACTGGGCGAACTCCTCGAAGACCAGCGCCTGCTGCGAGGGGTCAATGCCGGGCCCACTGTCCAAGACCTGGATCTCGATCGCGCCGGGCCGACGCCGGGCGCCCACCACGATGCGCGACTGCGGCGCGTAGCGCAGCGCGTTGCTCAACAGGTTGTCCAGGATGCGCCGCAGCAGCTCGGGGTCACTGTCGATCCACGCCTGGGCGACCCGCACGCGCAGCGTGCTGCCGCGCTGGCTGGCCTGCTCGGCATACTCGTCGCGCAGTTCGGCGAGCAGCTTGCCGAGGGACAACGGCCGGCGCCGTGCCGGCATCAGGCCGGCGTCGAGCCGCGACACGTGCAGCAGCCCGTCGAGCAGTCCGCCCATGCGGTCGAGCGTGCCGTTCAGGCGCCGGCTGATCTGCGTGGCCGCATCGGCGCGGACATCGCCACGCTCCGCCACCGCCGACAGCGAGGCGGAAAGCAGCCCGAGCGCATGCACCGGCTGGCGCAGGTCGTGGCTGGCGGCGGCCAGGAAGCGCGTCTTGGCCATGTCGGCCGCGGTTGCCCGGTCGCGCTCATGCTCGAGCTGGCCGATCAGGGCGAGATTCTCGAAGCGCAGCTTCACCCCGGTCAGCAGGGTGTGATACGTGACGCGGCTGAAATAGCTGTTCACGACGACCAGGGCGACCCCGAATGCTGCGTAAACGTTGTAGATAGGCTCCGGCCGCATCGCGCAATGGACGATGAACGGGCCGCTCATCAGCAAGACCATGCCGACGTAGATGCGTGGCTGCGCGGACAGCGCCGGCACGGCGCCGCACGTCATGCCGGCCAGGACGATGCAGGCGAAAGCCGTCCACTCGGCGCCCGGCGGGAACAGCGCGGTCGAGCCGACCCATCCCCACAACGCCGCCGATACCCATGACATCGCTGCGAAGCGGTTAGCCCAGGCGCGCGGCGTGGCGCTGGACTCATGCCGATAGAACACCGTCGAGAGCAGAATGCGCGCAAGCGTGACGGCATAGACCATCGCCATCCACCACAGCAGCGGCCCGATGTATGCGCTGTGGCGCAGCGCGTACACGATGGCCACCGGAATCACGAAGTTGGCGAACAGGACCCCATGCGACTGTCGATACAGCAGTCGCACCATGGCGGACTGGATGTCGCCACTGGGCTGGCTCATGAGGATTCCGGAAGGGCGCAGGCAAACAAGGCCGTGTGACGGCCGACGCCCCTTTATAGCATCGAACCTTTTACGCCGTGCCGATAACGGCGCCCGCGCGCGCGGACTGATTCCTCTCCGCAACACCCCCACGTTGGCGGGGCGGCGGGTTTAACGCAACTGCCATCTAGCGGGGAGCTGAGGCTGAGTGGGCGGAGGTGGCAGGCTAGCCGAGCCGCCCGGGTTCCACCTCGATGCCGAGCTGCCCGGCCATCTCTTCGACCAGGGCCTGCAGCCGCGCCACCTTGTCGGCCAGCTCGCGCTGGCTGATGCGCAGCGCTTCGAGTTCCGAAGACGAGCCGCCTTCCGGCGCCGACGCCCCGCGCGGCGCCGCCAGGTCTGCCACGCTGACCTCGCCGCAGAGCAGATGCATCCAGCGGCTCTCCCGCTCGCCCGGGGCGCGCGGCAGGCGGATAACGAGGGCCGGATTGCGCTCGGCGAGTTCATCGAGAAAGCCCTCCACGGACGAGATATCCGCGAAGGCGTGCAGGCGCGCCGTGTTGAGGCGCAGCTCCGCCGCCGTCTGCGGGCCGCGCAGCAGGAGCGTGGACAGCAGCGCCGCCGACTGGCTCGGCACGCCAAGCACCTTGGCCATGTTCTGCTCGAAGCGCGGCACCCGGCTGCTGCTGCCCTCGAACACCAGACTCAGCGACTTCAGGCCGTCGATGGCCGTCAGGATCTCGTCCTCCGACACGCTCATCACCGGCGACCGCGCGGTCTTCTGGTTGCAGCCCGACGCCAGCGCATTGAGCGAGAGCGGATAGGTGTCCGGCACGGTGTACTGCTTCTCCAGCAGCACAGCGACCACGCGGCCTTCCAGCGCCGTCAGCGCGCGCAGCGGCGGCCGCGCCGGGATTTCTGTATTGGCATTCATCGATGACATCAAGGTGAGGGGCGTGATCACGCGAAGGCGCCCATTGGATCGCAAGCGCGGGGACGATGCAACTGCCGCCCGCGCGGCGCATCAGGCCATCAAGGCAGGATCACCTCCGCGGAGAGTCCGCCGCCTTCGCGATTGCGCAGCGCCAGCTTGCCGCCGAGCGCCTGCGCCAGTTGCTGCGCGATGGCCAGCCCCAGCCCGCTACCGCCGGTATCGCGGTTCCGCGAGGCCTCCACGCGATAGAACGGCTGGAGCACCGCATCGAGCTGTTCCTCCGGGATGCCGGCGCCGCGATCCATCACCATCAGCCGCAGGGCGCCATCGGCGTCGCGCCGGGCGACGATCTCGGCCGCGCCGCCGAACTTCAGGGCGTTGTCGATCAGGTTGGTCAGGATGCGCCGCAGGGCATGCGGGCGCGTGACGATCGCCCCGCCCACGCATTCCTCCATGGTCACGGCCTTGCCAGTGTCCTGATAGTCGTAGACCAGGCTTTCCAGGAACGAGCCGATGTCGATACGCGTATMGGCCTCGCCATCGACGTGCGTGCTGCGCGCATAGGCCAGCCCCTCGCGCACGAGCCGCTCGATCTCGGACAGGTCGCTGATGAGCTTGTCCTTCTCGACAGACTCCTCGGCCATCTCGGCACGCAGCTTCATGCGCGTGATGGGGGTCTGCAGATCGTGGGAGATGGCCGCGAGAATGCGCACGCGCTCCTCCACGAAATGGGCGATGCGGTCGCGCATGGCGTTGAACGCCACCGCCGCGTGGGCCACCTCGCTCGGGCCGGTCTCGCTCATGCGCGGCGTGGTCTGGTTCGGGTCGAGCGTGTTCGCCGCATCGGCCAGCGTCGCCAGCGGCCGGATGGCCTGCCGCACCGCAAACCAGCTGCACAGCACCAGCAGCGCGAGTTGCGCCACCATCACATAGGGCAGCCAATGCGCCAGCGGTGCCATGGCAGGATGGACGTCGATAGTCAGCGGGCTGCCGTCGCTCAGTGTCAGGTGCGCCTGCAGGCGCTTGCCGTCGCCCGGAATCATCTCGACCCGGACCGGGAAGCGCTGGCCGGCCGCCTCCTCGATCTTGTTGGCGATGTCCTTGGCGCGCATGGTCATGTCGGGCACGCCCGGCAGGCCAGGGCCGAGGACGTAGCGGTACGTCGGCCGGTCCAGCCGGTGGATCCAGTCCGGGCGCTCGGCGGCGGGCAGGCGGTCGAGAATGGCGATGGAAGTGGCCACTTCGTTTTCCAGCGTGCCCAGCATGACCGTGCGCGCGGTGACGTAGCGTTCCATGAACAGCACCGTGAACGACATCGCATAGGCGATGACCAGCCCCGCCAGCAGGATCAGGAACAGCCGTGCGCTCAGGGTGCCGGGCCACCAGCGCACCCGCGACTGCGGCGCTACCAGGGCGGCCGTGGTCATTCGCGTGCCTCGGTGATCTCGACGGGCATCGCCAGCACGTAGCCCTCGCTGCGCACCGTCTTGATGTAGATCGGCTCGCGGGCGTGATCGCCCAGCCGCTGGCGCAGGCGGCTGACCAGCAGGTCGATCGAGCGGTCGAACAGCTCAGCGTCACGGCCCTGCGTCAGGTTCAGCAGCTGGTCACGGTTCAGCACGCGCTGCGGATGGTCGACGAACACGCGCAACAGCCGGTACTCGGCGCCGCTCAGGGCCACGACAGTGCCGTCCTTGTCCAGCAGATGGCGGGCGGTGGTGTCGAGACGCCAGTCGCCGAAAGTGAGCAGCCGGCCCGCCTCGGACACCTGGAGATTGGGCGGAAGCATCCGGGTGCGCCGCAGCACCGCCTTGATCCGCGCCATCAGCTCGCGCGCGGCGAACGGCTTGGCGAGGTAGTCGTCGGCGCCCATTTCGAGGCCGATGATCCGGTCTGTCTCATCGCTGCGGGCGGTCAGCATCAGGATCGGGGTGCTCTTGTGCTTCCCGGCGCGCAGTTCGCGGCACAGCGTCAGGCCGTCGTCGCCGGGCATCATGATGTCCAGCACGATCAGGTCGACGACGTTCGACTCCAGGAAGGTCCGCATGTGGCGGCCGTCCGGCGCAATGGTCACCCGCAGCCCGTTACGGGTCAGGTAGGTGGACACCAGCTCGCGGATTTCGCGGTCGTCGTCAACAACAAGGATATGGTCGATATGGGCGTCCATCTGGCGGCGCTCTTGGTAGATTTCAGTGGCGATGAGCGGAGTTTGCCCGCTCTGGCGATTGGTTGCACTTCCCTTTGTATGCCAGTGTATCTGGCCAAGCCGGGCAGACAATACCTTACCTGGCGGCCGGCGGGCGATACATCCGGTACACGCGCACGGTGTCTGATAGCGACCATACACCACCCGAACGGAGCGCACTGCCATGACCACCCCCTCTTCCTTCACGCGCCGCACCTTTGGCGCCATGGCGCTGGCGGCGCTTGCCGCCGTCGGCGTCAGCCTGGCCAACGGCCAGTTTCCCGGCCTGAGCGACGCCCGCGCCGCCCGCACGGACGCCCCGGCGCCCCCCCTGGACGGCGCGACGACCTGGCTCAACTCGCCTCCGCTGAACATGGCGCAACTGCGCGGCCGGGTCGTGCTGATCGATTTCTGGACCTATTCGTGCATCAACTGCATCAATACGCTGCCGTACGTGCGTAGCTGGGCCGAGAAGTACAAGGACCAGGGGCTGACCGTGATCGGCGTGCATACGCCCGAGTTTCCGTTCGAAAAGGACGTGGGTAACGTCCGCGACGCGCTGAAGCGGTTCAAGCTCACCTACCCCATCGCCATCGACAACGACTACAAGATCTGGCGCGCCTTCCAGAACAACTACTGGCCGGCGCTGTACTTCATCGACGCGAACGGGCGCATCCGGCACTACCACGTGGGCGAAGGGGACTACGAGAAGTCCGAGCAGATCATCCAGACGCTGCTGAAGGAAGCCAAGGCTGGCGCGGCAGCGGCGCCAGTACCGGCAGCGGCAGCGGCACCGGCGCAGTAACCCGACGGCCAATCCAAGGAGATTCAGCATGAAGCTTTACGCGAACGAGATTTCGTCGGCCACATCGCGCGTGCGTATCGCGCTGGCCATGAAGGGGGTGCAGGTCGAGATGGTCACCGTCGGCATCCTGGGCGACGGTGCCGAGAACCGGCAGGCGGACTACCTCGGCATCAATCCACAAGGACTGGTGCCGGCGCTGCAGACCGACGAAGGCGAGTTGCTGACCCAGTCGCTGGCCATCGTGGAGTACCTCGACGAGCGCTTCCCGCTGCCACCGCTGCTGCCCAAGGACGGCGCGGGCCGCGCCTTCTCCCGCTCGATCGCCCTGGCCATCGCCAGCGAAATCCACGCGCTGGTGCCACCGCGCGTGGCGGCCTACCTCGGCAAGATGCCCGGGATGGGCGCGACGGGCGTGGTGACGTGGAACCGCCACTGGATCCTGGAAGGCCTGACCGCCGTGGAAGCCCGCCTCGCCGCCCGCCGCACCGGCCCCTACGTGGCCGGCAACACGCCGACAATCGCCGACATCTTCCTCTTCCCCCAAGCGATCAACGCGGAGCGCGCGGGCATCGAACTGGAGCAATGGCCACACATCGCCGAAATCGTGGATCGGCTGCGGGACGTGAAGGCGTTTGCGGAGAACGCACCGGCGGCTAGGCGGTAGCGGGAGATGGCTAGGGGACCGGGGCGTTCCGGGAAGCTCCCACCCCCGCATAACAAAGCGCGAAAACATTCGTTCGCATCGTCGGGGGCACGGCGTAGGGTCTTGGACTGTTGGCCAGTCCGGCCTTGTTMGAACGGATTCCGATGACCGCTTCCCGTCGCCAGTTCCTGCGCTATGGCGCCATGCTTGCCGCCGCTCCTGTGCTGATTTCCACCGCGCGTGGGCAGTCGCGCCCTGTCCTCAAGGCGGGGGACCAGAAGGGTGGCCTGCGGGCGCTGCTCGAATCCGCCGATGCACTCAAGGGCATTGGCTACGATATCCAGTGGACGGAGTTCCCGGCCGCCGCGCCGCTGGCGGAGGCGCTCAATGCGGGGGCGGTCGATTGCGGGCCGATTGGCGATGCGCCGGCGATCTTCGCACTCGCGGCGGGGACGCGGATCAAGCTGATTGGCGCCAACCGGTCGGACCCTTATGGCACCGCCATCCTCGTGCGGCCCGATTCACCGCTGAAGACCGCGGCTGACCTCAAAGGCAAGAGCATCGGCACGAACCGGGGTTCGATTGGCCATTTCGTGACGCTGAAGGCATTGGCGTCAGCCGGATTGAAACCCGAGGACGCCAACATCCGCTTCCTCCCTCCAGCCGATACCAAGCTCGCGCTGACCAATGGCTCCGTCGATGCGTGGGCGACCTGGGAACCGTACACGGCCATGGCGGAGACCAGCGGCCATGCCCGGGTACTCGTCAGCGGGCGTGGCCTGTGGTCGGGGCTCAGCTATCTCGCCGCCACCGACGCGGCGCTCGCTGCCAAGCGCGCGGTCCTGGCCGATTTCCTCCAGCGCGTGGTGCGCGCCCAGGTCTGGTCCTATGAACACGCGGCGGAGTTCTCCGCCACGCTGGCGCGCATCATCGGCATCTCGCCGGAGGCGGCGCGGCTGCAGTTCGAGCGACGCCATACGACATGGCAGCCGATCGATGCCAGCCTCGTCGCCATCCAGCAGCAGACCGCCGACTTCTACCTCAAATCCGGATTGCTGAAGCAGCGGCTCGAAGTGGCATCGACGTTCGACACCCGCTTCGGACTGCCCGCCTGACAGCGATCCGGGGCAGCGCCCTACTTCGTCGGCCGCTTGGCGAGCAAGGGCTCGCTCACGCCTTCCACGCCGACCAGCCCGAGCACCGTGGTGAGTGCCCACTGCGCACCCTCATGGGCATTGGTCGGATCGAACCATTCGTCGCGCGAGTGGGAACCGCCCGACTTGCCGCCGCTGCCGAGGATAACCGCCGGAATGCCGAGCGACATCGGCACATTGGCATCGGTGCTGCCGCCGCGCAGGCTGGGCGCTTCCTTGCTGTTAGCCTTGATCACGCGCACGGCCGACTGCACGATGACCGAGTCCGTGGCGGTCTGGCCTGCCGGCCGGTCGCCGATCTGCTTTGCCTGGAAGGTGATCTCATTGCCCTTGGTGGGCGACCAGCGGCCGTTCTCGTCAGCCACACCCGATGCGATGGCGGACATGATGTGCTTCTCGGTTTCGAGCAGGGCCGGCGTGCCGTTGGAGCGGATGTCGATGGCCATCTTGGCATCTCCGGCAATGGCGTTGACCGATGTGCCACCCCCCACCGTGCCGACCGTGAACGTGGTCTTGGGGTCCGTCGGCGTGCGGACATCGCTGACCTTGCCGATCGCGCGGCCCATCGCGTGGATGGCACTCGGCAGGCCGAACGCGCCGAAGCTATGGCCGCCCGGGCCACGGAACGTAATTTCGTAGCGATGGCTGCCGGTGCCTTGCGTCAGCACGCGCTCGCCGGTGCCCGGTTCGAGGCCGATCATGCCGTCGATATCGGGATGATCGCGGAACACTGCCTTCATGCCGCGCAGGTTGCCGAGTTCCTCCTCGCCGACGTTGCCCACGAACACGATGTCCCCCACCGTGCGGACGTTGTTCTCGTTGAGCACCTTGAGCCAGGACAGCAGCACGGCCAGGCCGCGCGTGTCATCGCCGATACCGGGCGCATAGAGCTTGCCGTCGCGCGATTTCACGGTGACGTCGGTGCCCTGCGGGAACACGGTGTCGAGGTGGGCGGAGATCAGCAGCTTGGGCCCGTTGCCAGTGCCCTTGCGGATACMGATGGCATTGCCCTCGGCGTCGATGCGCGCATCGGTCAGCCCCAGCGCCTTCAGGCGCGATACGAAATACTGCGCGCGCGCGGACTCCTTGAACGGCGGCGCGGGAATCTCCGTCATCGTCTTCAGTTCGGTCAGCGCGCGGGCGTCGTCTGCCTTCACGTCGTCGAGCAGCTTCTTCACCACCGGCGAGGCCTCGAGGCGCGTATAGGTGCTGTCAACCTGGGGCGAGACCTGCGGCACCGTCAGCGTTTGTGCGGAGGCGACCCCGGCGAAGGCCAGCGTGGCGAACGGGACGACGTGACGGGCGAAGACGGTACGGCAACGGGCTGGCATGGCGACAGTATCCTCTGGCAGTGATACGACACAAAAACCCGGCCCGGGACCTGCTCGGTACCGCGAAGCCGGGGAGCGATCACATTCTGCCAGCGAATGCGGCGATGTGCTCGCGGGACCGTCTCCAAAAACAAACGGGACAATCGCCCGACGCGATTGTCCCGTTGCATCCTGCCATGACCTGATGTGGCTTCAGAAGCCCAGGCTTGCCAGCAGATCGTCCACCTGCGACTGGTCCGACACCACGTCGGCCTTGCCCTCGGGGTTGATCTGCGGACCGTTCATCAGCGTGGGCGGAGCTTCCACGCGACGATCGGCCGGTACGTTGTCGATCAGTACCTGCAGCAGTTCCTGCTCCAGCGAGCGGATCATGTCCATCATCTTCTTGATGACCTGACCCGTCAGATCCTGGAAGTCCTGGGCCATCATGATCTCGAGCAGGTGGCTGCCCGTGGCCTTGGCCTTCTGCGGCACCTCGGTCAGGAACTCGCGCGTGTCGAGCACCAGGGCCCGGGCATCGCCCAGTTCCACCGGCGTCTCGAACCACGCGTCCCAGCGCTTGTCCAGCGCGTTGGCGCGGGCTTCGAGGTCTTCCTGCAGCGGCTGCGCCAGTTCCACGGCCGTGAGCGTACGCTCGGCGGCCTGCTCGGTCATGGCGGCGATGTAGCTCAGGCGGTCGCGCGCGTCAGGAATGGCCTGTGCGGCCCGCTCGATTTCCTTGTCGAGCCCCAGCTCCCGCATGTTATCGCGCAGCATCCGCGTGAGGTTGCCGATGCGATGGATGATCTGATCGGCTGATTCATTGCTGAAAGTCTGAGTCGTCGACATGTCGTGCCCCTCTTACTGACCCAGCTTCTCGAAGATCTTGGTGATCTTCTCGTCCAGCGTCGCCGCGGTGAACGGCTTCACCACATAGCCATTGGCGCCAGCCTGCGCTGCAGCAATGATGTTTTCCTTCTTGGCCTCGGCGGTCACCATCAGCACCGGCGTCTTGGCGATCTCGGGAATCGCGCGGATCGACTGCAGCATGGTCAGGCCGTCCATGTTCGGCATGTTCCAGTCGGACACGACGAAATTGAAGCTGCCGTCCTTCACCTTCTCCAGGCCGGCGGCGCCGTCCTCGGCTTCTTCCACGTTGGTGAAACCGAGTTCCTTGAGCAGGTTACGGATGATCCGACGCATGGTCGGGAAGTCGTCGACCACGAGGATCTTGATGTTCTTGTCCACTATACGGCTCCAATACGGTTGTGGATAACAAATACGAAAACTGCGCCCGGCGCGTGCCCAGGGTCGGTGCCCTACACGCGCTGCGCCCGCGCACCGAAGGTGGCCAGGTGCGCCATGACGCGCTGGCTCATCGAATGCAAGGGCACTACTTCATGCACGCCGCCGGTGGCGATGGCCTCCTTCGGCATGCCAAACACGATGCAGGACTGCTCGTCCTGCGCAAGGTTGTAGGACCCGGCCTCGCGCATGCGCAGCATGCCGCGCGCGCCGTCCTTGCCCATCCCGGTCAGGATCACGCCCGTGACGTTCTTGCCGCCATGCACGGCGGCGGAGTCGAACAGCACGTCGACTGACGGGCGGTGCCGGTTCACCGGCGCTTCCTGCGACAGGTGCGCCACGTAGTTGGCGCCGCTGCGCGCCAGCAACAGGTGCGAGTCACCCGGCGCGATGTACGCATAGCCCGGCAGCACGCGCTCGCCGTGCTCGGCCTCCTTGACCGTGATGCGGCACAGGCCGTTCAGCCGTTGCGCGAACGACTTCGTGAAGCCGGCCGGCATATGCTGGACGATCATCACGGCCGGGCAGTCCGGCGGCAGCGGCATCAGGAATTCCTTGATGGCCTCGGTGCCGCCCGTGGACGCGCCCACGATGATCAGCTTTTCCGTCGACAGCAACGGCGTGCGCAGCAGCGGCGCCGGCGAGGCGCCTTCGGCCGCGCCCTCGGCGCGGGGGGCCCGCACCCGGGCGCGCGACGCCGCGCGGATCTTGTCGGCGATGGTGTCCGTGTACTCCATCAGCCCGTCGCGGATGCCCAGCTTGGGCTTGGTGACGAAATCCACCGCGCCCAGCTCCAGCGCGCGCATGGTGATTTCGGACCCGCGCTCGGTCAGCGACGACACCATCAGCACCGGCATGGGCCGCAGGCGCATCAGGCGCTCGAGGAAGTCGAGGCCGTCCATGCGCGGCATTTCCACGTCCAGCGTCAGCACGTCCGGGTTCAGGCGCTTGATGAGGTCGCGCGCCACCAGCGGGTCGGGGGCGGTGCCCACCACTTCCATGTCTGGCTGGCTGTTGATGATCTCGGTCATCAGGCTGCGGATAAGCGCGGAATCATCCACGCACAGCACCTTGATCTTCGCGGCGGTCATATCTGGTCTCTACGTCTCATTTTCAGGTCGGCACCCTTGCCGTAGCCTGCCGCGTGAACAATTCCACTGCGCCTCGTACGGGCGCCTTCGTGGAGGTGGAAATCGCGCGTGCCAGCGCACGCTCCTCGCGTTCCACGCCTACCGTATCGTCTTGTCGTGTCAGCCGGCGCACCAGCGCCAGGCCACTGCGCGGGAAATAACTCACCCGTCGCGCGTGCGGGCCACGCAGATCCTGCGCCGCCAGTCGAATCTCTTCGGTCTTCAGGTACTTCAATACAAAATCGGCATTCCGATCCCCAATATTGAGGGTCGTCATGTTCGCCAGCACCGCGCCGCCGCCAAAAACCTTGGCTTCCAGGCGCTCGCGTCGGGCGCCCATCTTCAKGAGTTCATTGATCAGCACTTCCAGCGCGTAGCAGCCGTAGCGCATCGAGGCGGACAGCATGCGGTCCGGCCCGGCGTTCTCGTCGTCCGGCAGCATGAAATGGTTCATGCCGCCCACGCCCGCCACTTCGTCACGGATACAGGCGGCCACGCAAGAGCCGAGCACCGTGGTCAGCACCACGTCCTCGCCGCTCACGTAGTACTCGTTCGGCAGCAGCTTGATGGCCTGCTTGCCGAACTCGCGGTCGAAATACTTGCGCGTGGCAATGGCTTCCGGCATCTGGGGCGTACGCATCATGCACCTCCGCTGCCGCCCTTGCCGGCCAGTTCGTATACCGTCTGCCCACGCAGCTGGAACGCGCGCGTGACATACGAGAAATTCTCGGAATGGCCGGCGAACAGCAGGCCATTCGGCTTGAGCAACGGAGCAAACCGTTCCAGGATGCGGCCCTGTGTCGGCTTGTCGAAGTAGATCATCACGTTGCGGCAGAAGATGGCGTCGAACTTCTCGCGCAATCCCCATTCCGGCGCCAGCAGGTTCAGCGGCTCGAACGCGATCGTCGACGCCAGGTCCGGCTTGACCTTGACCGAGCCCGAACGTGCGCCGGTGCCCTTCAGGAAGAAGCGCTTCAGCCGTTCCTGCGAGAGCCGACCCACCTGCTCGGCCGTGTACACGCCGGCGCGGGCCTTGGCCAGCACCTGTGTGTCGATGTCGGTGGCCAGCACCGAACCGGCGCGGTCGCCGAGTGCCTCGGCCAGGGTGATGGCGATCGAGTACGGCTCCTCGCCCGTCGAGGCCGCCGCGCACCACACGCTGTAGGGCCGGCCAACCTTCTTGGCATGCTCGGCCAGCAGCGGGAAGTGGTGCGCCTCGCGGAAGAACGAGGTCAGGTTCGTGGTCAGCGCGTTGGTGAAGAACTCCCATTCCTGGGAGCGATCATCGGACTCGAGCAGGGCCAGGTAGCTGCCGAAATCGGCGAGCCCCAGCGAGCGCAGGCGCCGCGCGAGCCGGCTGTAGACCATCTCGCGCTTGTGACTGCCGAGCGAGATGCCCGCGCGCTTGTGAATCAGCGCGCGCACCTTCTCGAAATCATGCTCGGTGAGCAGGAAGTCACGCATGTCGTCGCGCAGCGGCGCCAGCACCGGCGCGGCGGGGGCGGCAACCGCGCCTGGCTTCCCGATGGCGCTGGAGGAAGAACGGAGMGGCGTCATGGTGTGTATCTTCGTGGAGTGCCGGGTCGCGGCGGGTAAATCTAATGAGACTTCGGGGGCGATCTGCCGGCTGGCCCGATCAGGCCAGTTCGGCTTCCACCAGCTCCATCTCGGAACTGGTCATCATGCGTTCGATATCGATCAGGATCAGCATGCGCCCTTCCACCGAGCCGAGGCCGGTCAGGTGCTCGTTCGACACCGACACGCCGAACTCCGGCGCCGGCTTGATATCGTCACCGGTCAGCGTGAGCACGTCCGAGACGCCATCCACCACGATGCCGACCACACGGCCCGCCACGTTGAGGATGATCACCACGGTCTGGTGGTCATAGCGCACGTTGCCGAGGTCGAACTTGAGGCGCAGGTCCACGATCGGGACGATCACGCCGCGCAGGTTGGTCACGCCCTTGATGAAGCCGGGGGCGTTCGCGATGCGGGTGACGGTCTCGTAACTGCGGATCTCCTGCACCTTCAGGATATCGATGCCGTATTCCTCGGTGCCGAGCGTGAAGACCAGGTATTCCTGGCCAGAGGCTTCGCCCGCCTGGGTATCGATGTGTCCGATGCCGGCCATGTCAGTGCTCCTTTGCTGTCGCTATGCTGTCAGTTACTGTGCAACCGCGTCCTGGCGGCGCACGCCGGTGCGCTGCAGCGCGCCCACGTCCACGATCAGCGCCACGCTGCCGTCGCCGAGGATCGTGGCGGCCGAGATGCAGGGCACCTTGCGATAGTTCGTTTCGAGGTTCTTCAGCACCACCTGGTGCTGGCCGATCAGCTGGTCCACCAGCAGCGCGAAGCGCTTGCCCTCGGCGGCCAGGATCACGGCGATGCCCTGCGTCGGCTCCTGCAGCGCGCCGGTCACGTTGAAGACCTTGTGCAGCTCCAGCAGCGGCAGGTATTCGCCACGCACGTTCATCACGCGCTCGCCGTTGGCGGCGGTGTGCACGTCCTCGGACTTCGGCTGCAGGGACTCCATMACGCAGTTCAGCGGCAGGATGAAGGTTTCCTCGCCCACGCGCACCGACATGCCGTCCAGAATCGCCAGCGTCAGCGGCAGCACGATGCGGGTGGTGGTGCCATTGCCCGGGCGCGACGCGATTTCCACGTGCCCGCCCATTTCCTGGATGTTCCGCTTGACCACGTCCATGCCCACGCCKCGGCCGGACACATCGGTGACCACCTCGGCCGTCGAGAAGCCCGGCGCGAAGATCAGCTGCCAGACTTCCTCGTCGCTGATGTTCTCGGACACCGGCAGGCCGTTCTGGATCGCCTTGGCCAGGATGCGCTCGCGGTTCAGGCCGCCACCGTCGTCGCTCACTTCGATGACGATGTTGCCGCCCGCGTGCTGCGCGGAGAGGATCAGCTGGCCCGTCGGCTCCTTGCCGGCGGCCACGCGCTTTTCGGGGGTCTCGATGCCGTGATCCAGGCTGTTACGGACCAGGTGGGTCAGCGGGTCGATGATCCGTTCGATCAGGCTCTTGTCGAGTTCCGTCGCCTTGCCGAACGTGACCAGGTCGATCTGCTTGCCGAGCTTGCTGGCCAGGTCGCGCACCAGGCGCGGGAAGCGCGAGAACACGTAGTCCATCGGCATCATGCGGATGGACATCACCGCTTCCTGCAGGTCACGCGCATTGCGCTCCAGCTGGCCCATGCCCGAGAACAGGCGGTCGAACAGCACCGGGTCCAGCGACGAAGCGGTCTGTGCCAGCATCGACTGCGTGATGACCAGTTCGCCCACGAGGTTGATGATCTGGTCGACCTTCTCGGTCGGCACGCGGATCGAGCCGGAATCCGGCGCGGCGGCGCCGGCGGCCGGCTTGGCCTTCTCTTTTTCTTTGTCCTTGGCAGGCGCGGCGGCGGCCGGCGCAGCGGCTACAGGTGCCGGCGCGGCCACCGGGGCCGGGGCGGGTGCTGCGGCGGCGGCCGGCGCAGCACCAGCAGCCACGGTTTCTACGGTGATCTGCTTGTCGTCGATCACGAAGCAGCAGACCGCGATGATGTCGTCGGCGCTGCACTGGCTGTTCAGCCAGATGACGAGGTCGCCATCGGCTTCCTGCTGGCCGGTGATCTCGCCCAGGTTGGCGATTTCCTCGCGCAGCAGCGCCTGGTCGCCGGCCGATACCTTGAGCAGGCTGATCTTCAGGTTACCAGCGCCACCACCGGCAGCGGGTGCGGCGGCCACGGGGGCCGGAGCGGCAGCGGCCACCGGCGCATGGCCCGGCTCGCCGCCGGCTTCCTCGGCCAGCTGCTGCAGGACGGCGCAGATGCGCGCCAGCGTTTCCGGATCGGGTTCGGTGCCGTTGCGGTAGGCGTTGAGCTGATCTTGCAACACGTCCTTGGTTTCCAAAAAGGTGTCGATGATGACCCGGTTGAGGGCCAGTTCCCGCCGACGCGTACGGTCAAGCAGGTTCTCGAAAATATGGGTGGTCGCGGTCAGTGCCGCGAAGCCGAAGGTGGCGGCGCCGCCCTTGATGGAGTGCGCGGCACGGAAAATGGCGTTCAGCTCTTCCGAATCGGGGGACTCGATGTCCAGCCCGAGCAGCAGCTGCTCCATTTCCACGAGCAGTTCTTCCGCCTCTTCAAAGAAGGTCTGATAAAACTGCGTGATATCGATATCGACAGACATGACCGTCCTGACTCGCTAAATTGCTCTGGAAGATGTGCCGCCMTGTGACGGGCGGCACGCCTCATTCGATCTTGCCCTTGCCTGCAGCGCCGCTGCCGGACGGCCTGGCCGCCGGCGCGGATGCTGCCTGCGCCTGCTCCACCTGTGCCTGCAACTCCTCTGCGGCACGGCCCTTCTGCGCCTGCACGGACACTTCGGCCGCGCTCGCGTTTTCGGATTCGAACTGCGCCTGGGCCCGCTTGTTCAGCACCACGATGCTGATGCGGCGGTTCACCGGGGCCAGCACGTCTTTCTTCTCCAGCGGCATGGTGTCCGCCAGGCCCAGCACGCGCAGCACCTTGCCTTCCTGCATGCCGCCGGCAATCAGCTCCTGGCGGGAGGCGTTGGCACGGTCCGCCGACAGCTCCCAGTTGCTGTACGCGCGCTCGCCCATCATGTACGTGGCCGAGTCGGTGTGGCCGGACAGGCTCACCTTGTTCGGCATCTCGTTCAGCACCGGGCCGATCTCGCGCAGGATGGTGCGCATGTACGGCTCCACCGCGGCGCTGCCGGTGCGGAACATCGGCCGGTTCTGCGTATCCAGGATCTGGATGCGCAGCCCTTCGCTCGTGATGTCCAGCAGCAGCTGCGGACGGAACTGGCGCAGCACCGGGTTGTTCTCGATGATCTGTTCGAGACGGCCCTTCAGGGCGCGCAGGCGCTCGGTGTCCATCTGGTCGCGCCGGCGCTGGGCGTCGGACGGATCGTTAGTCTGCGCGCGCATCACCTCGCCGTCCTTGGCCTGCGCGTCCTTGCCGCCGCCGGGAATGACGCTCTTCGACATGCTGCTCTTGTCGCCGCCGGCAATCGCCACCTTCAGCGGCGTGCGGAAGTACTCCGCTACGCCTTCCAGCGTCTTCGGCGAGACCGAGCTCAGCAGCCACATCACCATGAAGAAGGCCATCATCGCCGTCATGAAGTCGGCGTAGGCAATCTTCCAGCTGTGGTTGCCATGCGGCTTGGCGTGCGACTTGGCCTTGCGGATGATGATCGGACGCAGATCCTGGGCGCTGCTCATGACGTCTCTCCGGTCAGGTCAGGCTCTTGACTTCGCGGACGTGGTCATCGAGCTCGAGGAACGACGGCCGCACCGTGGAGTACAGGACCTTGCGGCCGAATTCCACCGCCACCAGCGGCGCGTAGCCATTGAGCGAGGCGAGCAGCGTGACCTTGATGCACTCGTACATCTTCACGCTCTCGGACACCTGGTGCTCCACGCGGGAGGCCAGCGGCGAGACGAAGCCGTACGCCAGCAGAATGCCGAGGAACGTGCCGACCATGGCGTGGGCCACGAGGGCGCCCAGCTCGGCCGGCGGCAGGTCTGCCGAGGCCAGTGCGTGCACCACGCCCATCACCGCGGCCACGATGCCGAAGGCCGGCAGGCCGTCGCCAACGCGCGACAGCGCATGGGCGGGAATCTCGGCCTCGTGGCGGTACGTTTCGATTTCGTGGTCCATGAGCGCCTCGATCTCGAAGGCGTTCATGTTGCCGTTGACCATCATGCGCAGATAGTCGGTGAGGAATTCCATCATCACCGCATCGGCCAGGATGCGCGGATACTGGCTGAACACGCTGCTGGCCGCCGGGTCGGCGATTTCCTTCTCGAGGAACAGGATGCCCTCGCGGCGGGCCTTGGAGAGCAGCACGTACAGCAGTGCCATGATGTCGAGGTACAACTCCTTGTTGTACTTCGAGCCACGCAGCAGCATCGGCATGGCMTTCATGGTGGCCTTGATGGCCTTGCCGCTGTTGGAGCTCACGAAGGCGCCCAAGGCGGCACCGCCGATAATGATGAGCTCCGCCGGTTGATAAAGCGCGCCCATGTGGCCGCCGGTGATGGCATAACCGCCCAGCACCGATGCCACCACGACGACATAGCCAATAACTACTAGCACGATCGGATCCCCGTCTGAAAAACACGCGTCAGGCACGCACGGGCATCCTGTAGGGGCGAGCGGGGTCACCGCTCACCCGTCCCGGGGAGCCCGATTGCCGCGCGGACGTCTGGCCCGATGGATCAGGCTTCAGTCTGCGTGGCTGCGGCGTCCTTCGAGAGCTTCTTCACTTTCCCAGCACGCGACGGCGGACGGCACAGGCTGCACACGAAGTTCGCGTGCGGCTCATAAGCGTGCGTGACGAACTGTCCGCCGCAACATGTGCACGAGGAAAGCTGCAGCATATTGCTCTCGAAAAACCGTACTAACGTCCAGGCACGGGTGAAACTTAAGACAATTTCGCCGCCCAGCAGCGAAACGTGCTCGAGGTACAGACGGTAAGCGGCCACTACTGCACGAATGCCCGACGTCTCGCCTTCCTGCACCATGAACTGGTACGCGGAGAAGAACAGGGACGAATGGATATTCGGCAGCCAGGTGGTGAACCAGTCTGTCGAGAACGGGAGCATGCCCTTGGGCGGCGAGGCGCCCCGCAGCTCCTTGTAGAGGCGGATCAACCGGTCGCGCGAGAGCGTAGTCTCGGCTTCCAGCACCTGCAGGCGCGCGCCCAGGCCAATCAGCTCGATGGCGAGCTGGGTCTGGTTCGCGTCCTGCAGGACGCTTTTCCGGTTAGGTGCCGGTGTGGCCGTAAAGCTGCGGGCCGGCTGGGCCTGTAGGAGCGCGGTCAATTGAGCGACTCCACAGGTTGCCGGGCCAGCAGGATAGCAGCGTGGATCTGCTGCATATCATGGCTCTTGGCCGTGTGGGTGAGCGTGGACAGCAGCGCATGATCGTCAAAGCGGAAACGGCACAGCACCATGTTCGATGCTGCCAGCTTGACGAGTTGCGCCGAGGTCAGTTTGGCAAGAATGTCGGCAATTTCCTTGCTGACGCCAAGCCTGAACATGGCTTCCACCTGGTTTTCGCGCACCAGTCTTTGCGCGAGCAGAAGATAGGCGAGATTGACCTCCCTGATCTCCTGGAGAACTTCACTGCTTTCCAATTTTTCCCCGCTACCAAAACCCTTCGACCGCTTGTCCGGCGCTTACCAGCTTCGTGTCCGTGAGGACCCTTGCCGGCGACCAGATCGTTTAGTGCGTGTTCGATGGGTACGACGTACTACGAAAGAACTTCGCCCGGTTACACCTTCTCTCAGAAACGTTACATCTGTTACAGAGTGTAAGTGAAACTGTTACGTTTATATCGGCAATCGGCCCGGAATGCCAATCCCTACTTGAGTTGGGGTCCAGCAAATGTCGCATGGAAAAGACATGGCCCGCCGAATTTGTAACACCAGCACACGCCTGCTTGTGGTTTACATCAAGCGTGCTCAAGCACGTAACGCATCGTGTACCAAACGGATACACGCCTTGTGCGGTGGACATGACATGGCCAAACAGCGCCCCGCAGATTCCACTATTGACGAACCATCGCGCCTTGGCTAAACACGCGCCGCAACCATGCGGCAAGCCGCGCGAAGACGTCGTCAGGCGCCTCGCGGAACAGCTGGGGTCGCGCACGCTCCACTTGCTCGAGCATGCGTGCGGCCTCATCGGCACTGACCGAGCCGTACTCCAACGCAAGGCCCAGCAGCGCGCGCATCTCGCCCACCTTGCTGCGGCCCAGCGCCTCGCTCTGCTCAGTCTGCAACGCGTACATGACGTCATACGCGCGTTGGCGAAGACTGTCGGATATCCGCCACGCCGGGGTGCGCATGCGTTCCTCCAGCGTGCGGATGTCGATGGCGGAGGCAGAAATCTGCGCGGCCAGCGCTTCGGTGAAGGCGGCGTCGGCGCCGGCCTCGGTGAGGATCTGCGTGGCCCACTCGCGCGCGTGCTCCACGCGCTGCTGCGGCGTCCAGTCGGGCTGGATGGCCAGGCCGAAGCCGAAGCGCTGCGCGTCGCGCATCAGCGCCGCCAGCGCGTTGGGGAGCTGCTTGTCGAAGACCTTCTTGGCCCAGCCGTACTCGCCGCTGGCCAGCAGCCGCATCACGGCGCGCTCGGTCAGCGGGCCGTCCTGCTGCATCAGCCGCGCCCGCAGGAAGTCATCGAACGCGGGCGGCACGAACTGCGGATCGATGCCGGTGGAAACTTTTACAAAGGCGTCGAAGTCCGCGCGCAGCCTTGCCGTGGCTTCGGCCGACAGCGACAGGTTGATATCGGTAGTCATGATGTCATCGCATGCAAACGCGCCCCGGCGCAGCTTTTACAACGCTGCAGCCGGGGCGCACKGCGCGACTGGGCACGGCAATCAGAGCGGCGTGGCGCCGGTCAGAATGCGCTCCAGTCGCCGTTGTCGGATCCATTACCGGCCGCCGTGGCGGACGGACGCAACAGCTTCGGCTCGGTCGCTGCCGTGTCGTCGGCGGCTTCCGCTGCCGCCGCACCGGCACCGGCCACGACCAGCGCCGTGCCAGCGGCCTTGTTACGCGCGCCACGGGCCTTGGCACCCTTCAGCGCCGAGGTCACCGCCTTGACGCCGGGCCGGACCGCCGAACGCGCCGCAGGGGCGGCCGACAGGCCAAGCGCGGGCGCCGACGGCGCCACATCGTCATGCGACAGCTTGTAGCCCGACACCGAATCCTGGAGCTTCGACGCCTGATCCTGCAGCGAGCCGGCCGCCGCAGCGGCCTGCTCCACGAGCGCCGCATTCTGCTGCGTCACCTCGTCCATCTGCGCCACGGCCTGGTTCACCTGTTCGATGCCCGAGCTTTGCTCGGCGGAGGCCGCGCTGATCTCGCCCATGATGTCGGTCACGCGCTTCACGGCCTGGACGATCTCGCCCATGGTCGTGCCCGCCTGGCCCACCAGCGCTGCGCCGTTGTCCACGCGCGCCACGGTGTCGCCGATCAGGCCCTTGATTTCCTTGGCCGCATTGGCGCTACGCTGCGCCAGGCTGCGCACCTCGCCAGCCACCACGGCAAAGCCGCGGCCCTGTTCGCCGGCACGCGCCGCTTCCACGGCGGCGTTCAGCGCCAGGATGTTGGTCTGGAAGGCGATGCCTTCGATCACGCCGATGATGTCGACGATCTTGCGCGAGGCCTCGTTGATCTCGTCCATCGTCTTCACCACGCGACCCACCACCTCGCCACCGCGCACGGCGGTCTCCGAGGCATTGGCGGCCAGCCCGCTGGCCTGACGCGCGTTGTCGGCGTTCTGGCKGACCGTGCTGGTCAGCTCTTCCATGCTCGATGCGGTTTCCTCGAGCGAGGCCGCCTGCTGCTCGGTACGCTGCGACAGGTCGTTGTTGCCGGCCGCGATCTCGCGCGATGCCGTGCCAATCGATTCCGCCGATTCCTTGAACTCGCGCACCATCGACGACAGCTGCTCCTGCATCTGGCTCATCGCCAGCAGCAGGCTGCCACGGTCGCCGTTGCGCAGCGCCACCTTGCCCGAGAAGTCGCCATCGGCGATCTGCGAGGCGATCGACGCTGCGTAATCGGGCTCCCCGCCCAGCTGCTTCGACAGCTGACGCGCCAGGAACCAGCCCAGCAGCACGGAAAGCGCCAGACCGCCGACCACCAGGATCAGCATCAGCACGCGCGAGCTGTTATAGACGCTGGTCGATTCGTCCATGTTGAGCTTGGCGCGCTCGTCGCGGCGCTTGACCATCTTGAACAGCACGTCTTCCAGCGCGCGGCTGTCCTTGAGCAGGTCCGCGCTCTCGGTGAACACGGTGGATTCGAACTGCGACGTGTCCAGCGGCTGCTTGCCGACCAGCGCCACGTACTTCTCCATGCGTTCACGGAAGGCCGGCACCAGCGTTTCATACTGCTTGACCATCGCCTGGCCTTCCGGCGAGGTGAACGAGTCCTTGGCGGCCTTCACGCGCGCTTCCATGGCGGCCAGCGATTTCTCGATGGTCTCGCGCTCGGTGGCGCGCTCGCCCATCGTCGAGGCGGACAGCAGCGCGATCTGCGAGCGGCTGGCGTAGACGAGGTTGATATTGCCGTCCTGCACGGCCTTCAGGGCCTGCAGATCGCTGTTGTAGATCTTGCCGGTCCATTCCGCCATGCGCCCCATATTGACAACGCCCAGCAGGCCGATGATGGCGCCGATCACGGAAACGACCAGGAAGCCGGCAATAAGCCTGGTMGTAACGCGCAGTTGATTGAACCACTGCATAGAACTACCCCCTTCTGTCAAAAAAGACCGGGATGGGCATCGGTTGCCGCCTCCCGCGTTGTTATCGCGGCCGCTAGGCCGCTCTTACCCCGTTCCTGGCGCCACGTTGTGCCCGCGGCGTCTTGACGTTCAGATACTTGCGTACCCGGCTCCGCTTCCCACTTCCGGCGCCGGCAAGCCCTTGCGCGGGCGCGCCGGCCGGACTTCGGCCTGCATGCTGACGCGGAAGGTGGATACCGACTCGCGCAACCGGTTGGCCTGTTCTTCCAGTGCGCCGGCCGCGGCAGCGGCCTGCTCCACCAGCGCAGCGTTCTGCTGCGTCACCTCGTCCATCTGCGCCACGGCCTGGTTCACCTGTTCGATGCCAGAACTCTGCTCCGCCGATGCCGAACTGATCTCGCCCATGATGTCGGTCACGCGGCGCACGGCCTGCACGATCTCGTCCATGGTCGCGCCTGCGTCGCTCACCTGCGCCGCGCCGTTCTCCACGCGCGCCACGGTGTCGCCGATCAGGCCCTTGATTTCCTTGGCCGCGTTGGCGCTGCGCTGCGCCAGGCTGCGCACCTCGCCCGCCACCACGGCAAACCCCCGACCCTGCTCCCCGGCCCGCGCCGCTTCCACGGCGGCATTCAGGGCCAGGATGTTGGTCTGGAAGGCGATGCCTTCGATCACGCCGATGATGTCGACGATCTTGCGCGAGGCTTCGTTGATCTCGTCCATCGTCTGCACCACGCGGCCCACGGCGTCACCGCCGCGCACGGCGGTGTCCGAGGCATTGGCGGCCAGTCCGGTCGCCTGGCGGGCGTTGTCCGCGTTCTGGCGGACCGTGCTGGTCAGCTGCTCCATGCTCGAGGCGGTCTCTTCGAGCGAGGCCGCCTGCTGCTCGGTACGCTGCGACAGGTCGTTGTTGCCGGCCGCCACCTCGTGCGTGGCCGTGGAAATGCTCGCCATGCCTTCGTGGATGTCGTGCACCACGGACAGCAGGCTGCGCTGCATCGTGCGCATGGCCCGCGCCAGCGCGCCGATTTCATCGTTCGATTCGTGGTCGAAGCMAGTGGTCAGGTCGCCCGCGCCCATGCGCAGGGCGAAGTCGAGCATCTCGCCGACCGGGCGCTCMACCCGCGTCACCAGCATCGAGCCCGCCGCGAACGAGGACAGCACGGCCAGCCCGAAGGCGCCCCACAGCCACGGCCACAGTTGCGCAGCGGCCTCCGGCGCGAGCCAGTGCGCGCCGCCCGCAGCCGCCAGGAACCAGACCAGTCCGGCCAGCTGGGCCCAGAGGATGCGGCGCTTGAGGTCCACGCGCGTCAGGCGGCCCAGCAGCCCGGCGAGGCCCGTGCGCACCACTGCGCCATCGCGAATCGCCAGCCCGCGCGCCCGGTTCTCCCGGAAGCGCTGGTACAGCGCGGCGGTGGCGTCGATCTGCTCCCGGCTGGCCATCGCCCGGACCGAGGTGTAGCCCACCACACGATCTGCCACGCGCGTGGGCGTGACGGTGGCCAGCACCCAGTAGTGGTCGCCGTCCTTGCGGCGGTTCTTGACCACGCCGGTCCAGGACTGGCCGGCCTCCAGGGCGCGCCAGAGATCGGCGAACGCTTCCGGCGGCATGTCGGGATGGCGCACGAGGTTATGCGCCGCGCCAAGCAGCTCCTCCGCCGTGAAGCCGCTGGTCTCGATGAACGCCCGGTTCGCGAACGTGATCCGTCCCTTGAGATCGGTTCGCGAAATCAGGTAGTCGTTCGGCGAGAGCAGGTGCTCGCGTTGGGTTACAGGCTGGTTGTTGCGCATGTCTCGTTGCTGCGTGAAAGCCGTGGGCGCCAGCGCGCTTTGTCAGGCGTACGCGCCGTGGGCCGGTGTGAAGTGGGGATCAGTGGCTGCTGGCCGCGGCGTCGATGGCGGCGAGGTCGTCGATGTTCATCAACTTCTCGATGTCCGCCAGGATCAGCATGCGGCCTTCGAGCGAGCCCAGCCCGCGGATGTATTCGGTGTCCACGCCGCCGGAGAGTGCCGGGGCGGGCTTGATCTGCGCCGGCGCCAGCGTCAGCACGTCTGACACGCCGTCAACCACGATGCCGGTGGTGCGTTGATGGAGATCAACGATGATCACCACGGTGTACTGGTCGTAGCTGACCTCGGCCTGATTGAACTTGATGCGCAGGTCGATGATGGGAACGATGATGCCGCGCAGGTTGATCACGCCCTTCAGATAGGCGGGCGCGTTGGCGATCTGCGTCACCGATTCGTAGCCGCGAATCTCCTGCACCTTCAGGATGTCGATGCCGTATTCTTCGCGACCGAGGCGGAACGCGAGGAATTCTTCACCCGCGCCGTCTGCCTTGTTGATGCTCGTATTCATGGTTGCCCCCGCTGGCTGGATGGGTCGAGGCCGGGGTTCCGTGCCCCTTGGCTTGTGGCGACCCGCGATTTGCGACCCACAATATGCGGCCAGAGGCAGCCGGCGCGCGCCGGACACCTGCTATGGCCCTCCAGTATTTACGGCAGCAAACGGGGTGAATGAAGGGCGACATGGCCCGCGACATTACCCCTCCGTGGGAKGGGTCGGCAGGTCCAGCAAGGCTTCCACCGACGCCATCAGTTCTTCCGGATCGAACGGCTTGGCCAGGAAACCGGACGCGCCAGCCTCGCGGGCCTGATCGCGGATGCGGTCGTCGTGCTCGGTGGAAAGCATCAGGATCGGCACGCCGGCATAGTCCGGCAGCGCMCGCAGCGCGCGGATCAGCGCCAGGCCGTCCATGCCGGGCATCACCTGATCGGTCACCAGCATCCCGAAGCGCCCTTCCAGCGCCACCTCGTGGGCCTCCTTGCCGTCGGCGGCCTCCGTCACCGTGTAGCCGCCAGCCCGCAGGCAGGCGCCGATCATGCGGCGAAGGGAAGGCGAATCGTCGACGACGAGAATGCTCGGGAGGGACATGGGGGGACTCCGGGGTAAAAGTTGGTCCGCCTGCGTGCGTGCAAGAGGCGCGCGCGCCCAGGCTGCTGGCGACGGACGGGCCAGCCGTGTGCACGCGGTACGCGTGCCACTGCCTGTCTTCAGCATATCGACCCGTTCGTGCCCGGATTTGAGGCAACAACGCGTCGATTAGAGGAAAGCTTCTAATCCGGGGATCCCGGCGCGAGGTCAGGCGCGCAGCGGTTCAGCGCCGTGCAGGGTGTCGGCGAACGCCGACGGCTCCAGCGGCAGCGCCATCAGGAAGCCCTGCACTTCGTCGCAGCCCATGCCGTGCAGGATGTCCAGCTGCGAGTTCGACTCCACGCCCTCCGCCACCACCTTCATGCGCAGTTCGTGCGCCAGCGCCACCATGGAGCCGACGATCGCGCGGCCCTGCGGGTCCGTATCGAGCCCGCCGATCAGCGTCCGGTCGATCTTGAGCGTGCCTACGCGCAGCCGCTTCAGGTAACCCAGGCTTGAATAGCCGCTGCCGAAGTCGTCCAGCGCCACCTGAACGCCCAGCGCCTGCAGTTCCGCCAGCGTCTCCAGCGACTTGCCGATGTCCTTCATCGCCGCCGTCTCGGTAATCTCCAGCGTGATGGCCGAAGGCGGAATGTCGTGCTGGTGGATCTGTTCCAGCAGGTACTGCGGGAAATTCCGGCTCGCGAAGCGCAACCCGGACACATTGATCGCCACCGGCACGATGGGCAGCCCGGCATCGTGCCACTGGCGCACCTGCGCGCAGACCGTGGCGATCACCCAGTCGTCGAGCTTGTCGATCTGGCCCGACTGCTCGGCCACCATGATGAATTCGGCCGGATTGACCGCGCCCAGCGTGGGATGGCGCCAGCGGCACAACGCCTCGGCGCCCACCACGCGGCGGGTCTTCACATCGAACTTGGGCTGGTACATCAGCCGCAGGCCGTCGTCCTGGATGGCCAGCCAGAGGTCGCGCCGGATCACGCGCATACGGCGCGCGCGCTCGCCGGCGGCGGAATTGAACACGCGCACCTGGTTGGAGCCGCTCTCGCGCGCCTCCGCCAGGCTCACGCGGGCGGCCTGCATCAGCGCCTCGGAGGTCTGCGCGTCGCGCGGATAGATGGCGATGCCGATATTCACGCCGATCTGCATCTGCAAGCCCCGCGCCGCCACGAACTCCGCCAGCGAGCCGAGCACGCGCGAGCCCAGTTCATGCGCCCGGCTGTGTTGCACCAGTGCCGGCACGCCCACGGCGAATTCGTCGCGCGCCAGTCGGGCCAGGAAGTCGTGCGGCTCCAGCGCGGCTTGCGCCAGCGCGCCGGCATCCTGGGCGAGGATGTCGTCGGCGCGCACCTCGAATACTTCGTCCACCTCGCGGAAATCGGCGATATGGATCAGCAGCACCGCGCAGCCGGTGTCGGAGAGCCGCGCATGGGCGATGGTCTGGTCGAGCCACCGCGCGAACGCGTTGCGGTCCGGGAGGTCGGTCGTCACGCTGTACTCGCCGACCGGTGCCTGTCCACGCGCGGCGGGCCGCACGGTCAGGCCGGGAATGCGCGACAGGCCGCGCCGCCCTGCCCGCTGCTCCTGGCGCGAGACCATGCCGGCAGGCAGTTCGTCGATGCCATCGCCCGCCAGAACCGGCTCGACGCCAGCCGGCAGCCAGCCGCGCGACTGCGCGCGGTGCACCGCGAACATCGCCGCGCAGAGCAGCGCCAACCCGCCGGCCAGCCAGGMCGGTGCGGGCAGCCCGGTCGCTTCCACGCAGGCGCGGGCGCTCAAGCCCGTGCCGCCGCACACGCCTCCCAGGCGCGCGCCAGCCACGGCCACCAGGCCGGCGCCGGACGCCATCGCCAGCGCCACGGCCACACCCCAGCCGCGTCGGCCTTGGCGGAACCAATGGAAGATGGGCGGAATCACTTGCGCGACGATGGCCGTCGCCGCCAGCGTCGCCACGAACGTGGCGGCCATCTTCACGCCGTCATTGGCGGCGGTGAGCGTGCCGGAGGCGATGGCCACCCAGACCGGCATGCCGAGCGTGGCCTGCGACATCAATGCCGCCGACCACGTCAGGCTGCGCGCGGCCTTGCGGCCCGGCGTGCKGTCGCCCGATGCCGTGCGGCGCGCGCGCGCGGCGGCAAGGCCGAGCACGGACGCAAGCATCAGGAGGCTGTAAGTCGTGGCAGTCATGGGGGCGGCGCGTTTGTGGCGGGCACGGATGCCGGCATACCCTCGATGCGGGCCATCGGGCGGCCCGTATCACGGCATCGTGTCTCCGCCATGGGAACAGTCAAGCGCTTACTTCAAACGATGATTGGGCGATCAGAACGCGGCCCAGTCGTCGTCCGCGCGCGAGGCAGGGGCCGCCCCCGACGCCGACAACTGCGGGCGCACCAGCTGCGACTCGCGTGACTTGCGCACCACCGGCGGCCGTGCGCTGGCGGGGCGGGCGGCAGCGCGTGCCGGGCCCGACGCGGGCGACGACATGGCCAGCTTCGGCGCGGCATGCACCGGGGCCGGCGCGGCGGCGCGACGACCGTCCTCGCCACCCAGCGTGAACACCGACACCACGTTCTTGAGCTTCTGCGCCTGTTCCTCGAGCGCACCGGCGGCAGCCGCCGCTTCCTCGACCAGCGCCGCGTTCTGCTGCGTCACCTGGTCCATCTGGTTCACCGCCTGATTCACCTGCTCGATGCCGGTGGTCTGCTCCTGCGACGCCGCGCCGATCTCGTTCATGATGTCCGTCACGCGACGCACGGCCTGGACGATCTCGCCCATGGTCTGGCCGGCCTCGGCCACCAGACGCGTACCGCTTTCCACGCGCTGGCCCGATTCGCCGATCAGCGTCTCGATTTCCTTGGCGGCGTTGGCGCTGCGCTGCGCCAGGCTGCGCACCTCGCCGGCCACCACGGCAAAGCCACGGCCCTGTTCACCGGCCCGCGCCGCTTCCACGGCGGCATTCAGCGCCAGGATGTTGGTCTGGAAGGCGATGCCTTCAATCACGCCGATGATCTCGACCACCTTGCGCGAGGCGCCGTTGATCTCGTTCATCGTATCCACCACGCGGCCCACCACGTCGCCACCCTTCATGGCGATCTGCGACGCCTCGCCAGCCAGCACGCCAGCCTGGCGCGCGTTGTCGGCGTTCTGGCGCACCACCGTGGTCAGTTCCTCCATGCTCGCCGCGGTCTGCTCCAGCGACGACGCCTGTTCCTCGGTGCGCTGCGACAGGTCGGTGTTGCCGGCGGCAATCTGCTGCGTGGCCGAGGCAATCGAATCGGTACCGCCGCGCACTTCGGCGACGATGCCCGACAGGCTCTCCTGCATCTTCGCCAGCGCCTGCATCATCCGGYCGATCTCGTTCTTCGACATGCTGACGATGCGCGAGGTCAGGTCACCGCGCGCCATGCGCTCGAACACGTCGAGCGCTTCCTCCACCGGGCGCACGATCGCACGTTGCAGCATCACGGCCGCCAGGATGGCAACGACGGTTCCGGCCACAATCAGGACGATCGACAACAGGCGAATGCTCTCAAAACGGGCCTGGGCGCCTTCGAAGCTGCCCTTGGCCACGTTCATCTGGAATTTCTCGAGCTTCTCGTGGGCCGTGGCCATCGTGCGCTGGAGGTCGGGCAGCACGTCGCGGGCCAGGCGCAGGGACTCTTCGCGGTTACCGGCGACCAGCGCCTGCTGGAGCGGCGTCACGCCCTTCTCGAAGAAAGCCTGGCGCGCGACGCCCAGCGGGGTGGCGAGCGCCTTTTCCTCATCGCCCTGGGGCAGCGCCGAATAGCGCTTCCAGCCGGCGTTGGACGACTCGACGAAGATMATGGAGCGGTCCACGTTCTTCTTCATGTCGTCGCTTTCGCTKCCGGGCATGACGCCACGGTCCAGCGCCAGGCGCACGCGGGTGGTGCCCAGCATCGCCTCGCTCAGCGCAAGCGCCGAGGCAAGCTGGTTCGAATAGGTTTCCTTCAGCGCATCATTGGTTTGCGAGATGCCATGCAACCCGGCCCCGCCCACCAGCAGCAGGATGGCGGTGAGCACGACCATGGCGCCCCGCAAAAGGGTCTTGATCTGAATATCGTTGTGAAAGGACATGATTCGCTGAATGAATAGGAGGAAACCCGGCGCCCTCCCGGCACCGGTCCGGCAGGCGGACACCCCTGGCAGCCTGCTCAAGACACGATAACGGCGCGGTCTCAACCATCCTTGAGGCAACCGGCAAATCGAATTCACTGTGCGGATAAGGCACCCGAGGCAAATGCGCAAAATGCGGTGGCATACACCGCACATATGCCCCGGATGCACTGCACAAAACGGCCGACTCAAACAGGCGAATCGTCTCAAATGCGGCAGAATCCGAAACGCGTCGGCAGGCCAGTTCAGCGTCCGCCGAATATCGCGCCGTTTTGCATCTACGGGCCGCGCGCTGCCGTGCCGAATCGATGGTTATCCTGACCACCCGGGTATTCGCGCTGGCGTTACTCGATTKCCCCGGCAAATGCCGGCGGCGACAGCCCTCCCTGATAAAAGTTCAGGAGATTAAGTGATTTGAGACTTTTCGCAAATTGGCCCCTGGCGCGGAAAAGGGATTTGCAGGGCGGGGTGCAGCGGTTATAATGCCCTCGACAATTCGCGGACCCATCTATAAATAGAGGCTTGGAAATGGCGACCTATCAGGAAATCGTTCAGAAAATCAGCGAACTGCAGAAGCAGGCGGAAGAGATCAAGTCGCGCGAGCAGGCGACTGTGATTGCCGATATTCGCGAAAAAATCGAACAATATGGCCTGACCGCCGACGATCTCGGATTTGGCAGCGGCAAGGCCGTGGCCAGCAAGAAGGCCGCGCGCAAGGTGCCGGTGCGCTATCGCGACAGCGCCGGCAATACCTGGACCGGCCGCGGCAAGCGCCCGGGCTGGCTGACCCAGGCCCTGGCCAACGGCAAAACGGTGGAAGATTTCCTGATCCGCTGATCGCCGCGTCACCGCACCAATAAAAAACCGGGCCTTGGCCCGGTTTTTTATTGCGCGTCGGTTATCCCGCTGCCGCAGAAACGGGTACGCACCCCGTCATCGCTCAGCCGGCAAACCCGTTCGGATTCATTGACTGCCAGCGCCACGAGTCCTCACACATGCGGTCGATGTCATGCTGGGCGCGCCAGCCAAGCAGCTCCTGGGCAAGCGCCGGATCGGCATAGCAGGAAGCGATATCGCCGGGCCGCCGCGCCACGATTTCATAAGGAACAGGCCGGCCGCTCGCACGTTCGTAAGCCTTCACCACCTCCAGGACGCTGTAGCCACGGCCGGTGCCAAGGTTCACGGTCATGCCGCGCGGCTGCTCGCGCAAGTATTTCAGCGCAGCCACATGGCCGTCGGCCAGGTCGCAGACGTGGATATAGTCGCGCACGCCGGTGCCATCCACGGTGGGGTAGTCGCCGCCATAGACGCTCAGTTTCTGCCGGCGCCCGCCCGCCACCTGGGCCACATACGGCATCAGGTTGTTGGGAATGCCGCCCGGGTCCTCGCCAATCAGCCCGCTGTCATGGGCACCAACCGGATTGAAATACCGGAGATATCCGATTCGCCAACTCGCATCCGAAATCTCGATATCGCGCAGAATCTGCTCGCCCATCAGCTTGGTCTGGCCGTACGGATTGGTCGCGGACAGCGGAAAATCCTCGAGGATCGGCACGGCATGCGGATTCCCGTAAACCGTGGCCGACGAACTGAATACCAGTTGTTTCACGTTGGCCGACTGCATCGCGGCGCAAAGCGTCAACAATCCGTTGAGATTGTTGCTGTAATACTCGATCGGCTGGCTCACCGACTCGCCCACCGCCTTCAACGCGGCAAAATGGATCGCACCGGAAATCTTGTGTTCGGCGAACAGCTTGTCCAGCAGCGCGCGGTCACGCACGTCGCCTTCGACGAAATTGGGCGTCGCGCCGGTAATCTGCGCCAGGCGTTCGACAACTGCACGGTTGCTGTTACAGAGATTATCGATACCGACAACGTTGTAGCCTGCTTCGTGCAGTGCCACCCAAGTGTGGGAAGCAATATAGCCGGTGGCACCGGTCAGCAGTAAGGTCTCAGCCATGGAAAGGATCAGGGTCAGAAATAGGAATTCGGGGGCGATGCCACGCGCCGGATCGGGCGCATTTGCGCGGGGCGCTCATCATAGCCGGCGCGGGTTACGCCCAACATATCACGGCTGCGTCACAGCGCCATCGTCAAGACGGCTGAGGCGCGGCGGACCGGGTCGGCGGCAGGCCGGCACGTGCCTGCCACGCCTCATAGGCGGCGTGCAGCCGCCAGCCGGACTCCAGATCGCGCATGCCGAGCACCTGGGCCACCTTGGCCGGTGCAGTACCGGCATCGAAGTGCATCGCACCGCACGTATTGCGCAGCGTCTGCGGCGACGCCCGCTCGCGCCGCCCGGCCAGCACGCCGGCCTCTTCTAATAGAAGCTCCACGCGACGGTAGATCGAAGCCGCATGCATCGGCCGGCCATTGGCCATCGCCGGGAAGACCAGTTCGCCGAGCGTGCCGGCGGCCGCGCGCAGCGCCAGCCAGTGGCGCAGCGGCACCTCGGCGAACGGGAACAGCGACACGGTATAGGCGCGGCCGTTGTCCGGGCGCACCATGCGCAGGGCCAGCGCGGCGCCCTCTCCACCATCGCCAGCCCCTTCCTCCAAGCCGTCGATGGTTTCCACGCGCAGCGCGCGCACCTCTGCCACCTTCAGGCCGCCACCCAGCAGCACGGCGATCAGCGCCACGTCGCGCGCGCGCTTCCACTGCGTAGGCGAAATGCCGCGCGACAGGTCCGGCCGCTCGAGCCCATCGGGCGACAGCACGCGCGCCACCAGCAGATCGCGCTCGCCCGGCAGCAGGAAGGCCGTGGGGTCGTTATCCCCCTCCGTCAGATGATTCTTCACCGCCTGACTCGCGGGATTGTGCAAGTTCTGTTGCAGCAGCGAGAGATGGTGGAACACGCGCTCGATCAGCCGCGCATAACGATAACGATGGCGCTTGTGCAGGTCCTGGGCATCGAGAAACGCGCCGATCTGCCCCGCCGACCACGTCAGCGGCGGCAAGCCCTGCTCGCCGGACCAGCGCAGCAGCTTGCCCCACATCGCCCGATAGACGACGGCGGTGCCGTGCCGGAAACCATGGCTGGCCAGCCAGCCATCGAACGCGCGCTCGGGTTGACGGCGCCAGGCGTCGAGGTCGGCATCGAACAGGGCATCGGGCTGCGGGTCGGCCCCGGAAAGCGTGGTCAAGAGTGCTCCTGGATGACGCGCCGCGAAAAACGGCGATGCGTGCATTGTAGACAACCCGGCACACGAAGCTGCCTGCCGCTTGCAAAACGCCTCCGCGTCGTGATACCTTGCCACTCACTATGCAACCAGTTGCATAGAGCAGATTCCACTACGACTTTCGACGTGATCGGAGGAGACCCGATGCGAAACCTCTCACTCGCGCCCGCCGCGGCGCAATCGCTGGACACGTGGCACACGATGATCGCCACCCACAATATGGACGCGCTCGATAGCATCGTCGCCGACGAAGTGGTGTTTCGTTCACCCGTGGCGCACACGCCCTACCCGGGCCGCGCCGCCATCCAGCTGGTGCTGACCACGGTGAACGAGGTCTTCGAGGACTTCCGCTACCACCGCAGCTTCGTCGGCGACGACCAGGCGAGCGTGGTGCTCGAATTCAGTGCCAATGTGGCCGACAAGGCGCTGAAGGGCATCGACATGATCCGTTTCGATGCCACCGGCAAGATCGTCGAATTCGAAGTCATGGTGCGCCCGCTGAGCGCATTGCAGGCGCTGGGCGAGGCCATGGGCGCCCGCCTCGGCGCCCAGAAACACATCTTGCGGGGCGCCTGAGCGACTCGTATTTCCACGCCCCATCTATTAGAGATCAGAGGAATCCCATCATGGCCCTTCCCGCCCTGCTCCAGAACCTGTCGCTGCCGGCCGTCTGCTCGCCGCTGTTCATCATTTCCAATCCCGACCTCGTGATCGCCCAGTGCAAGGCCGGCGTGGTCGGCTCGTTCCCGGCGCTGAACGCACGCCCGGCCGAGAAGCTCGAGGTATGGCTGGACCGCATCACCACGGAACTGGCCGAGCACGACGCCAGGCACCCAGACCGTCCTTCCGCCCCGTTCGCGGTGAACCAGATCGTGCACAAGTCCAACGACCGCCTGGAGCACGACCTGGAACTGTGCGTGCGCTACAAGGTGCCCATCGTCATCACCTCGCTCGGCGCGCGCAAGGAAGTCAATGACGCCGTGCATTCCTACGGCGGCATCGTGCTGCATGACGTCATCAACAACACCTTCGCGCGCAAGGCGATCGAGAAGGGCGCGGACGGGCTGGTCGCCGTGGCGGCCGGCGCGGGCGGCCATGCCGGCACACTGTCACCGTTCGCGCTGCTGCATGAAATCCGGGAATGGTTCGATGGCCCGCTGCTGCTGTCCGGCGCCATCGCCAGTGGCAACGCCGTGCTGGCCGCGCAGGCCGCCGGGGCGGACCTTGCCTATATCGGCTCGGCCTTCATCGCCACCCAGGAAGCGAACGCGCAGGACGCCTACAAGCAGATGATCGTCGACAGCTCGGCGGACGATATCGTCTATTCCAACTTGTTCACGGGCGTACACGGCAATTACCTGCGCAACAGCATCGTGCGCGCGGGGTTGGACCCGGAAGCCCTGCCGACCTCCGATGCCTCGAAGATGAATTTCGGCTCGGCGAGCGTCAAGGCGTGGAAGGACATCTGGGGCGCCGGCCAGGGCGTGGGCGCGATCAAGCGCGTGGTGCCGGCCGGTGAACTGGTGCGTCGATTTGTGGAGGAGTATGCACTCGCTCGCCGTCGCCTCGGTCTGGCCGAAGCCGCCCCGGCCAGCGCGGCCTCCGCGCTCGACGTGGCCTGACGGTAGCAGTTACGTGTTGTCGCTGGCGGCGGGAGCCGCCAGCAGCGGCAGCAGGTCCTTGGCCCACTTCACCCAGTCTTCCTCATAGCGGATGCCGCGCCTGAGCAGCGCATGATGAATCTGCCGCGTGCGGTCGGCCTGCCCGGCCGCGAAGTCCTTCTGCTCGATCTTGAGAAACGTCTCAAGCCGCGCCTCATGCAGCGCGATCAGCCGTGCCATCTCGTCGGCCAGTCCCAGTGGCCCGATTGCAGCATCTGCACGTAGCTTCACCAGAATTTCCTCACGCTGATCGATCCCCAGCCCGGGGGCGAGCACCCAGCGCGCCAGTTCGTCGCGACCAGCCGGCAACACGCGATACACCTTCTTGCGACTCTTCTTCTCCACGCCATCGGCCTCGGCGGGCTCGCCGCCGTTGGTGCCATTGCTCGCGCCATTGCCCTGCTCATCGGCCGCAATCCAGCCGTGATCGGCCATGCGGCCCAGTTCCCGATAGATCTGCTGGTGCGTGGCGTGCCAGAAATAGCCGATGGACTTGTCGAACCGGCGCGCGAGGTCGTAGCCGGAGGACGGCTTTTCGATCAGCGAAATCAACAGGGCGTGCTGGGTAGACATGAGGCGGGATCTGGGTGCGGGAGCCTGGCATGAAGGTTGCGACCCTGCCCCGCGATGAGCGGGTGAGGTCGCGGCGAAGCTGCCCGGTATGGTAACGCGCAAGTCACGCGGCGTCATGCCGTTAACCCATGGGATACGCGCTTGTTGCGCCCCAGGCATCGGCAATGCGCGCCGGCGTCTATTTATGACAATTTAGTCAATTGTCTCGAAACAGATCTAAAAAAAACGAAATGGCATTTCCCGACCGCTTGCAATACATTCCAGACATTGCCACCCGCATGCGCGCGCCCCTTTGCCGGCCCAACGTTCCGCGTCATGCGTCTCCCGGGAGTTGTCTATGAACGCAAGACCGGAATTCACCGAAGGCTCCGCCGCTGGCGAGGCCGCCGCGCCTGTCCTCGCGGCCCGCGCCCGCGCCGGTTCGGCCCCGATCTACTACCGGCTGCCCGACACGCCGGAAGGGCATCACATCAAGGAATACGCGAGCGGGCTGCGCCAGCTCGTGCGCTTTGTCGGTGTCGAGGAACAAGTGGTCAAGTACAGCCTGACCTGATTTCCCGCACACCGGCCCGTGCCGGTTGTCTCCTCCTGTCCCTCCGGGACCTGGGATTTCTGCCCGCGACTGGTTCGCGGGCTTTTTCTTGGGCATAAAAAAACCGGCCCATCGGGCCGGTTCCCAGTACTGCTTACTGCGTACTGCGTGCTTCAGTGCTGCAACGATCAGTCCACCGTCGCGCCGGAGGCCTTCACGACCTTGGCCCACTTGGCGGACTCGGACTTCATGAAGGCGGCGAGCTGGGCCGGCTTTTCCGGGTTCGGCTCGGCGCCTTGTTCGGCCATCTGCTTCTTCACTTCCGGCATGGCGAGGATCTTCACCACTTCGGCGTTCAGGCGGTCGACGATCGGCTGCGGCGTGCCGCCCGTGGCGTACAGCGCGAACCACGACGTGGCTTCATAGCCGGGCACGCCGGCTTCGGCCACCGTCGGCACGTCCGGCAGGGCCGGCGAGCGCTTGCCCGAGGTCACGGCGATGGCGCGCAGCTTGCCGGCCTTCACGTGCGGGTACGACGACGGCATGTTGTCGAACATCAGGCCGATCTGGTTGCCCAGCAGGTCGTTCACGGCCGGGGCGCTGCCCTTGTACGGAATGTGCTGGATGTGCAGGTTGGTCATCGAGTTGAACAGCTCACCCGAGAGGTGCATCGACGAGCCGCTGCCCGACGAGCCGTACGACAGCTTGTCCGGGTTGGCCTTCACGTAGGCGATCAGTTCCTTCACGTTGTGCACCGGCACCTTCGGGTTCACCACGACGATGTTCGGCACCATGGCCACGCGCGTGATCGGCGCGAAATCCTTCACCGGATCGTACGGCAGCTTGGAGTACAGCGACTGGTTGATGGCGTGCGTGCCGATGGTGCCCATGAACAGCGTGTAGCCGTCGCCCGGGGCCTTGGCGGCCAGCGAAGCGCCGATGTTGCCGCCCGCGCCCGGACGGTTGTCCACCACCACGGGCTGGCCCAGGGCCTTGCCCAGCTGCAGGCTGACGATACGCGCCAGGATGTCGGTGGTGCCACCGGCCGAGAACGGCACGATCATCGTGATCGGCTTGGTCGGATAGGTGCCCTGTGCCTGCGCGCCGCCCACGGCGGCAATGCCGGCGGCCAGTGCCACACCAGCGGCCAGCAGGCGTCTGCGCGCCTTCGAAGGTTGATTGGTCATGCTCATCTTGTGCTCCAGGAATGAAATGCTCGCCAACGGCTGGGATAGGTGCCGCCGACGCCAAGCTTTGAATCGCTATTTCCGCCCCGTGCCAGGGCGGGCATCTTTCTTATACGGGCGCCACGCCCAGCGTGGTTCCGCCGCAGACGTACAGCACCTGTCCGGTCACGAAACCATTCTCGGGCGAGAGGAAGAAGAGCGAGGCACGCGCCACGTCTTCCGGCGTTCCCATTCGTTTCACGGCGATGCTTGCCAGGATGCGCCGTGTTTGTTCGCTGCCCTCCGGATTGCTCCGGCGGAACAGCTCGGTGGCGATGGGACCCGGTGCCACGGCGTTGACGGTGATGCCGTCGCCGCCCAGCTCCATCGCCAGCGTTCGGGTCATGCCAACCAGCCCGGCCTTGACCGCGGAATACACCACGCGGTCGGGCTTGCCCAGCGCCGCGCGCGAGGCCATGTTGACGATGCGGCCAAAGCCGGCCGCACGCATCGCGGGCAGGCAGGCCTGGGTGAGCAGCATGGTGGCCTGCAGCGTCAGGCCCACTACGTAGTCTAGGTCGGCCGTGGTGGCCGTGTCGGCGGTACCGGGGCGGGTGGCGCCGGCGTTGTTCACCAGCCGCGTCACGGCGAAGCGCGACGTCACCTGCGCCGCCGCCGCGCGCGTGGCGTCGGCGTTGGTCAGGTCGGCCTGGAAGAACGTCATGTTGGGGTGCGACCACGCGGGTTCCGCGTAATCGACATTGACCACCTGGGTCACGCCATCGGCAAGCAGCATTTCGGCGATGGCGCGGCCGATACCAGAACTGGCGCCGGTGATAAGCGTGGCAACGGGAAGGGACATCTCGGTACTCCGTACCGGCAACTTCAGCCGGGTCCGTCAGAAAAAGATGCGGCCAGCCGGCGAGCCCGTCGGCCCGGCCGCATTGCTCTACCTCGTTGGGGAAGAGACACCACTGAAACTTCCCATCCGGGTAAACGGCAGGAAGCGGACGAAACTTGAGGGGCGCCCGGCGCCCCTCAAGCCCGTCAGGACACGTTCAGCAACGGTCAGACGCGTTCGATCACCATGGCGATGCCCTGGCCCACGCCGATGCACATCGTGCACAGCGCGTAGCGGCCGCCGGTGCGATGCAGCTGGTACATCGCCGTGGTCACCAGGCGGGCACCGCTCATGCCGAGCGGGTGGCCCAGCGCGATGGCGCCGCCGTTGGGGTTCACGCGCTTGTCATCGTCGGCGATGCCGAGCTGGCGCAGCACGGCCAGCCCTTGTGCAGCAAACGCCTCATTCAGTTCGATCACGTCGATCTGGTCCAGCGACATGCCCAACTGCTTCATCAGCTTCTGGGTAGCCGGGGCCGGGCCGATGCCCATCACGCGCGGCGCCACGCCGGCAGTCGCCATGCCGACGATGCGGGCACGCGGGGTCAGGCCGTGCTGCTTCAGGCCGGCCTCGCTGGCCAGCAGCAGGGCGCAGGCGCCGTCGTTCACGCCCGAGGCGTTACCGGCGGTGACCGTGCCGTCGGCGCGGACCACGCCGCGGAGCTTGGCCAGCGCTTCCATGCTGGTGGCACGCGGATGTTCGTCGCGCTCCACCACGATGGCGTCGCCCTTCTTCTGCGGAATGGTGACCGCCGTGATTTCCTGGGCCAGCGTGCCGTCGGCCTGGGCGCGGGAAGCCTTTTCCTGGCTGCGCAGCGCCATCAGATCCTGGTCTTMGCGGCTGATCTTGTAGTCGGTGGCGACGTTCTCGGCGGTCTCGGGCATCGAGTCCACGCCGTAGGCGGCACGCATCGCCGGGTTGATGAAGCGCCAGCCGATGGTGGTGTCGAAGATCTGCGCATCGCGCGAGAATGCCGAGGTGGCCTTGCCCATCACGAACGGGGCGCGGCTCATGCTTTCCACGCCGCCGGCGATCATCAGCGTGGCTTCGCCCGACTTGATGGCGCGCGCGGCCGTGCCGGTGGCGTCCATGCCGGAGCCGCACAGGCGGTTGATGGTGGCGCCGGGCACGGCGTCAGGCAGGCCCGCCAGCAGCGACGACATGCGCGCCACGTTGCGGTTGTCCTCGCCAGCCTGGTTGGCGTTGCCGTAGATCACGTCATCGATGGCGGACCAGTCCAGGTTCGGGTTACGCGCCATCAGGGCGCGCAGCGGCACGGCGCCGAGGTCGTCCGGGCGCACCGCGGACAGGCTGCCGGCATAACGGCCGATGGGGGTACGGATGGCGTCGCAGATGAAAGCGTCAGTCATGTTCTGTCTCACTCGTCTTTGGTATGGGTCAGGCCGCCACGGGTTGCAGCAGCGGCACGCCGGTCAGGCGCTGGAGTTCGTCGAAGCTCAGGCCGTCGACGAGGTCGCGGGCGACCAGACCGTCCGGCGTCACGTCGATGGTCGCCAGGTCGGTGTAGATCCGCGTGACGCAGCCGATACCCGTCAGCGGGTAGGTGCACTCGCGCACGACCTTGCTTTCGCCCTGCTTGGTCTGGTGTTCCATCATCACGAACACCTGCTTGGCGCCGATGGCCAGGTCCATCGCACCGCCCACGGCGGGGATGGCGCCCGGCGCGCCGGTGTGCCAGTTGGCCAGGTCGCCGGTCTGCGAGACCTGGAACGCGCCCAGCACGCAGAAGTCGAGGTGACCGCCACGCATCATCGCGAACGAGTCGGCATGGTGGAAGTAGGAGCCGCCGGCCTTGATCGTCACCGGCTGCTTGCCGGCGTTGATCAGGTCGCCGTCTTCCTGGCCGGCCGCGGGCGCGGGGCCCATGCCGAGCAGGCCGTTTTCGCTCTGGAGCAGGATTTCACGGTCGGCCGGCAGGTGGTTGCCCACCAGGGTGGGCAGGCCGATGCCGAGGTTCACCACGGCACCGTCGGGAATGTCTTGGGCCACGCGGGCGGCCATCTGGTCGCGGGTCAGGCGGTTCATTGTGATCTCCTTGGCTTCAGGCGGCTTGATCGGCGTTGGCGGCTTTGGCGGCCTGGGCGGCGCCTTCGATCTTGACCACGCGCTTGACGAACAGGCCCGGCGTGACAATGTGCTCGGGGTCCAGCTCGCCCAGTTCCGCGATGTGGCTCACCTGCACGATGGCGCATTTGGCGGCCATGGCCATGATAGGCCCGAAGTTGCGGGCGGTCTTGCGGTAGGTGAGGTTGCCCCAGCGGTCCGCCGTGTCGGCCTTGATCAGCGCGAAGTCGGCGTGGATCGGCGACTCGAACACATAGCCCTTGCCGTCGATGATGCGGGTTTCCTTGCCTTCGGCCAGCGGGGTGCCGTAGGCGGTGCGGGTGAAGAACCCGCCGATGCCGGCGCCGGCGGCGCGGATGCGCTCGGCCAGGTTGCCCTGCGGCACCAGTTCCAGCTCGATCTCGCCGGCATGGTAAAGCGAGTCGAACACGTACGAATCCACCTGACGCGGGAACGAGCAAATGATCTTGCGCACGCGCTTGGTCTTGAGCAGCGCGGCCAGGCCGGTGTCGCCGTTGCCGGCGTTGTTGTTGACGATGGTGAGGTCGCGTGCGCCTTGTGCGATCAGCGCGTCGATCAGCTCGGCCGGCATGCCGGCCATGCCGAAGCCGCCAATCAGGATCGTGGCGCCGTCGTGGATACCGGCCACTGCCGCTTCCACCGAGTCATATAGCTTGTTGATCACTTGCGTTCCAGTACGGAAAAGTCCGGCAGCGAGGGCCGGGACCAGCCGCAAGGGGGCGGCACGCAAAACTGTCTCCGGCGTCATGCAGGACGGGGCGTCCGCGCCGTCTGTCCCATGCCTGGGGCATGGTGGCGGGCGCAGACCGGGTCCAACAATCTTGGTGTTGTCTTGGCGGCCGTCTGTGTGCGGCCATGAGTGCATCTGAAACCTGCGAATCCTGCTGAAAGTTCGCTATTCGAACTCCAATTCGCAGACTGAACAAAGGTTACACCCGGCGCGGAAACAGGGTCAAGGCGGCCGGTCCCGTGGCGGGCGATAATCGCACCCGCCCGCGAGGGGTGGCCGCCATCCCTTCAGGGTAGACGCAGCACGGCCTGACTGCCGCTCACACCGGGGCGTACCTCCAGCCGCACATCGATGCGCTCGCGCAACTCGGTCACGTGCGAAATGATGCCGACCAGCCGGCCCGCCTGCTGGAGGTCCAGCAGCGTGCGGATCGCAAAATCGAGGCTTTCCGGGTCCAGCGTGCCGAAACCTTCGTCCACGAACAGCGTGTCGAGCTGGATGCCGCCGGCGCGCGACTGCACCACATCGGCCAGCCMCAGCGCCAGCGACAGCGAGGCCAGGAACCCCTCCCCGCCAGACAGCGTATTGGCGGGCCGCGCGCTGCCGGTGTCATGGTCGAACACTTCGAGATCGAGCCCGCCCGCCACGCGCTGGTCGCCCTGCTCGCGCACGCGCTGCAAGGCGTAGCGGCCCCGGCTCATKCGCATCAGCCGCAGGGACGCCGCCTCGAGCACCTCGTCCAGCAGGGTCGCCAGCACGAAGCGCTGGAACGTCATGCGGCGCGGATTGTTGCCGTTGGCCACCTCCGAGAGCCGGCCCAGCACGGCGTAGCGCGCCTCCACATCGCGGCTGTCCTCGGCCAGCGCATCGAGCAGGGCCTGGCATTGCAGCAGCGCGTCGCGCGCGGCGGCGAGTTCGGTGCGCTGGCGGATGGCATCCTCCAACTGCACGGCCGCCGTGTCACGCGCAGCCAGCAGCGCGGGCAGGTCCGGCGCGGCGATGGCCTGGGCGATGGCGGCGGTGCGCGCGCGGTGCTCGGCAGCGGTGGCCAGATCGATATCGAAACGGCGCACGGCTTCGTCGAGTGTGGCGATGGCGTCCGGCGCGAGCGTGGCGGCGGCATAGGCCGTGACATCGGCGAATCCGGCCTGCGCCAGCGCATCGGCCAACTCGGTGTCGCACTGGACCGTACGCGCGTCGGCCTGGGCCACGTGCTGCTGGGCCGATGCCAGCGCGGCCTGGCTGCCGGAGAGCGTCGCCGCTGCCTGCCGGTCCGCAGCCTGTGCCACTTCCAACGCCGCTTCCAGCGCGCCGGCATGGCGGCGGGCCGCTTCGAGCGATGTCGCGATCACATCGGGATCGCGCGATTCGGCTGGCACCTGCGCGCTGGCGGCTTGCCATTCGCCCTCGCGCTTGGCCTGATCCTGCGCGGCGGCGCGCGCCTGCGCATCGGCGGCGCTGGCGGCAGCCTCGCTGGTGGCGAGCGCCGCCCGGCCCTGCGTGGCCGCCGCTTCCAGTTCCTGCGCTCGGCGCGCTGCCGCCTCCGCCTGCGTCACGGCGGCGGACAGTGCAGCCACGTCGGCCTCCAGCCGGCGCGCGCCGTCTTCCGAACCATCGTCGATCGATTCAGCGATATCGGCCAGCCGCTGCTGGGCCTGCGCGACGTCCGCATCGGCCTTCTGGCGTGCCGCCGTGGCCTCGGCGAGTGCCTCGTCGGCACGCTGGAGCGCGGCGCGGCTCGCGTCGAGGTCGTCATCGGTCACCAGCGCCAGCACCTGCTGCGCCAGCGCCGGGTGATCGGTGCCGCCGCACACCGGGCAGGCATCGCCACGATGCAGCCCGGCAGCCAGCCGCGCGGCCTGTCCCACGCGCCAGGCGGCTTCCGACTGCGCCAGCGCGGCCCGCGCGGTGTCGCGTGCGGCGCTGGCCCGGGTCCATTGCGTCTGGGCAGCCGTCTGCGCCGCGCGCAGCGGCGGCAGGGCAACTTCCACCTGTCGATATTTGCCGATGCGCGCCAGGCGCTCGCGCGCGTTGTCGCGCTGGAGCCGCGTGGCGTCGAGCGGGGCCGCCGTGGCGCGCGCCTGCGCCAGCGCCTCGTCCAGCGCCTGCTGGCGCTTGGTGCCGGCATCCAGCGCCGCCACAGCCTTGGCGTGCGCCGCCTGCGCGTGGGTCAGGGTGGCATTGGTCTGCGCCAGCGCGTGTTGCAGCAGGCCAAGCTGCCGCGCACGCGGCAGCAGGTCTTCCAGCGTCCTCGCGCTCCGCTGCGCCGCCTGCCGTTCCTCGGCGCGGGCCAGTTCGGCACGCAGGGCGACGGTGGCGGCGTCCGCCTCTTGCCGGTCGCGCGCGGCGGCGGCCTCGGCCCGGGCCAGCGCCTCGCGGGAGGCACCCTGCTCGCGGCGTGCCGCCTCGGCATTGCGCGCCACCGGGGTCACGTGCGCCGCGCGCTGGGCCGCCCGCAGCCGGGCGCGCTCCAGATCCATGGCCGGCGTACGGGCGCTCAGGCGCGCGTGCGTGGCCTCGGCCTCCTGCCACGCCGTGCGTTGCGCCTGCTCCATCTCGCCCTTGCGCAGCGACGCCTGCGCCGCTTCGCTCGCGGCGCGCGCCAGCGCTTCACGCTGCTGCAAGCCCAGCAGCGCCTCCTGCTGCGTGGCGATGCGCTCCGCGAGCGCGTCCGTCGACGGCAGTGTGTACTGCTCCAGCAGCGTGCGGCGGCGCAGCCCGATCTCGTCGGCCTCGCGCCGGATGCCTGCCGCCTGATCCTTGAGGTGCTCCTCCACGCGGCGATACAGCTCGGTACGGAACAGCCGCTCCAGAATCGCCTGCCGCGCGCGCGAGTCCGCCGTCAGCAGTTCGCGGAAGCGCCCCTGCGGCAGCACGATCACCTGCCGGAACTGCGCGCTGTCGAAGCCGAGCAGGTCGCGCACGGCATCGCCCACGCGGTTCGGCTGGGTCGCCTTGCTCCGCCAGCCGTCGTCCATCATCACGTCGAGCTGCGCCTTGGCGGCCTCCTTGACGAAGCCGCCGGCCGCGCGCTGGCTTGGCCGGTCCTGCGTGGGCGAGCGCGTCACCCGGTAGCGCGTAGCGCCCAGGCAGAATTCCAGCGTGACTTCGGTACGCAGCGCCGGATCGGCGTTGGCGCTGCGCATGTCCTGCGGGTTGCGCTCGCCGCCCGAGGTGTCGCCGTACAGCGCGAAGCAGATCGCGTCGAGCAGCGTGGTCTTGCCGGCGCCCGTGGGGCCGTGGATCAGGAAGAACGCCTGATCGCCCAGCTTTGTGAAGTCGATGGTCTCCGTGGCCGCGAACGGCCCGAATGCCTGGAGCGTCAGGTGCAGCGGTTTCATGCCGATTCCCTTTCCGCCGCGGCCATGTCGGCCAGCAGGTCGTCCAGCGTCCGGCGCTGATCGCCGTCAAGATCCGCGTCCGCTACCTCGCGGAAGAAGTTGGCGAACAGCGTGCCCGTATCGAGTTCCCGCAACTGCCGCCCCGCCGCGCTGGCCTGCCCGGTGCGCGCCAGCACCGTGCGCTCCATCGCCAGCGCATTCGGGTAGACCTGGCGCAGCCGCGCCATCGGGTCCAGCAGCGCGCCGGTATCGGACAGCACTGCATAGATATAGTCGTCGCGGCGCGGGTCGTCCATGCCCTGCGCCAGCAGCGTGGCCAGTTCGCCCTGGAGCACGCGCAGGTCGCGCAGCGGCTGGAGGGCGATCGGCTCGATCGTCACCTGCCCGGCGCCGTCTATCTCCACCAGCGACACCGACTTCATGTGCTCGGTTTCCGACAGCGAGTACTTGAGCAGCGAGCCCKAGTAGTGCACCCGCTCGCCGATGGTCTGGGGCCGGTGCAGGTGACCGAGCGCGACGAAATCGAAGCCGGCGAACACCTCCGCCGCCACCGCCCCGCTGCCGCCGACGGAAAGCGGCCGCTCCGACTCGCTCACCGTCCCGCCCACCACGAAGGCGTGGGCCACCGCCACGGCGCGCACACCGGCCGGATGGGTGGCGCGGATGGCCGCCAGCTGTGCCTGAAGCGCCGCTTCGTGGCTGGGCAGGTCCAGCCCGAGCGCATCGCGCACGGCGGCCGGCTCCGCGTAGGGCAGCGCATAGATGCGCACTTCGCCGTCGGCGTCGTGCAGCGTCACGCAACTGGCCTGCGGCCCGGTGCGCCCCGCCACGTGCAGCCCCTGCGCGGCCATCAGGCGGGCGCCGAAGCCGAGCCGGTGCGCGCTGTCGTGATTGCCGGCGATCATCACCACGGGCACGCCCGCCTCCACGACGATGCGCGCCAGCACGTCGTCCAGCAGCGCCACGGCCTCGGGCGGTGGCACGGCGCGGTCGTAGACATCGCCCGCGATCAGCACGGCGTCTGGCCGTACGTCACGGACCAGCGCGACGAACTGGTCGAGCACATGAGCCTGGTCTTCGAGCAGGCTGCGGGCGTGGAACAGCCGACCAAGATGCCAGTCGGCGGTGTGGAGAAAACGCAATCTGAATCCTTCGGCGCCGTGGCGCGAGAAGCACGGCCGGGCCGCGCGGTCCCGCATCATAACGTTGCGGCCCCCGGCGCCGCATCCCCCTGTATCCCCTCCCCTGTGTGGTCGCTGCCTCAGGCCGGCTCCGCTTCGCTGTCGGCGATCTGGTACTTGCGCATCTTCTCCCACAGCACCTTGCGGCTGATGCCGAGGCAGGCGGCGGTGTCCTGCCGGCGCCAGCCGTTGGCGTCCAGCGCCGCGATGATGCGGCGGCGCTCCTCGGCGTCGCCACGCGGGTCGGCGCGCTCGGTGCCGTCGAAGGCACCCGGGCGCAGCGCGCGGAACAGCGGGCGGATGCGTTCCTCGTCCCAATGGCCGCACTGCTGCACGGTGATGCCGATCCGCTCGGCCAGGTTGCGCAGCTCCCGCACATTGCCGATGAAGAACGCCGTGCCTACGGCGCCGCGCAGCCAGTCCGGCAGCGGCGGCAGGGCGTCGAAGCCGGCCGGGCCGAGCATATGGCGCAGGAAGGACACCAGCAGGCCCACCTTGTCCGCCGCGCCACGGTCCTCCAGGCTGGGGATGCGCAGCTCGATCACGGCCAGCCGGAAATAGAGGTCGGCGCGGAAGCGGCCCTGGCTCACCGCCTCGCGCAGGTCCTTGTTGGTGGCCGCCACGAGCCGGAAGTCCAGCTTCACCGGCATGGTCGATCCCAGCCGCGTCAGCGCGTTTTCCTCCAGCACCCGCAGCAGCTTGACCTGCTGGAACAGCGGCAAATCGCCGATTTCATCGAGGAACAGCGTGCCGCCGGTGGCCTGCTCGAAGTAGCCCCGGTGGGCGAACATCGCCCCCGTGAACGCGCCCTTGGCGTGGCCGAAGAACTGGGACTCGAACAGCCCGTCCGGAATCGCCCCGCAGTTCACGGCGACGAACGGCCCCTTGCCGTAGCGGGTATTGCGCTCGTGGAACAGCCGCGCGATGCGCTCCTTGCCGGCGCCAGTCTCGCCGTACAGCATCACGTTGCTGCCGAAGTCCGCGTAGGTGTCGACGTGCGACATCAGCTGCAGCATGGCCGGCGAGCCGGCGACGAGGTCGGCCACGTCCGGGCCGGTAGCGGCGGCGGCCAGCAGTTGCGGCATCAGCTTGCCGATCTGCGTGCGCAGGTCGGCGCCGGTGAAGTCGTGCGGCAGGATGTGCGCGTACTCGGGCGGAAAGCGGCCGGGGTCGACTTCCCGGTCCGGCGCGCCCACCCAGATCACCGGCATGCCGTGCGCGGCCTCCCAGTCGAGCGTGAACTTGGCCGCGCCGATGGCCGAGGCGCTGATGACAGCGATGCACGGCTTCACGCGCGGCTCGGCGGGCAGCGCGTCCAGCGCGCCGGCGCGGATCACCTCCACGCCCAGCGGCGTCAGGAAGCGCGCCACGCGGTCGGCAATCTCGTATTTGCCTTCCCAGACATAGACTTCCAGGGTCTCGTAGGCCCAGCGGTCGGCTTTCATGATGGTTCGCTTCAGTAGACCTTCAGTAGACCAGTTCGGCGTTGTTGCAATCGACCCCGTTCAGCCACAGGTCGGCATTGCCGAGCCGGATGCCGAGCGTGGACGTCAGCGGGATAAGCAGGGCGTCCAGCAGGCCCGCGATGGGAGGCAGCAGGGCATCGAGCAAGGCCCCGACGTTCAGCGGGATGCCCAGCACGCCAAGGCCCACCGTCACATCGGGGTTGAGGTTGCGGACCATGTCCGTGATGGCGCGGGACAACGGCTTGGTCGATGACGTGGTGGCGCTGCCGCCCGGCGCCAGCACCACGTCGTTGAGCGGGTTCATCGGCGTGACATCCGGCTTGGGATTGGCGACGACCCTGGTCGACAGCACGCCGGCAAGCACCTTCACCGAGGCCAGCTCCACCACCGTCGCCGCCGGCGCGCACTGCGGCTTCGCCCCATCGGCCACGCAGGTGGTCAGCACGTCCGGGATCACGTTGACCGTGGCGCGCCGCTGCGCCGGGTTGGCCGCGCACTGGACGTTGGTCAGGTCGCCCCGCGCCTGCCCCACGCGCACCCAGACCGGCAGGTTGACGTCTGCGCTGGCCAGCCCCAGCACGGGCAGATTGGCCTTCACCGCCAGCCACAGCCCCAGTTGCGCCGTGGTGGCCGTGGTCTGCCACGTGCCGCCGGGCAACTGCCGCGCCGGCCCCACCGCCACCTGCGGCGGCTGCACGATATAGAGCTTGCCGCCCACCGAGCCGAGGCTGACGTTGACCGAGATCTTGTCCAGGTCGATCGCACTGGTCCCGCGCGCCACGTAGGCCGCCGTGGTCAGCAGCGAGGCCACGTTCACGGCCACCTCCGCCGCCGACGAGGCCGCCGGCGTGAGCACGCCCAGATCGAGCATCTTCGCCAGCGTCACCGTGGTGCCGATGCTGCTCACCCCCAGCTGCGTCACCGGGCTGCCAAGCGCCGCGTTCAGCAGCGCGCTCTTGCCCGCCGCGCCGAGCACCAGCGCGTAGAACTGCTGGATCGACAGCGTGGCGTTGAGCAGCTGGTCGATGGTGCCCACGCCGGCTTGCAGGCGAAGCTGCTCCAGCGTGACATTGGCGCCGACCAGCCCTCTCCAGTCCAGCACGGACAGGGTCACCGTGTTGCCGAGCAGCAGGCCGAGCATGCCGCTGGCCGTGGAGACGTCGAGCACGCCGCTGCCGAGCGTGAACGACGCCACGGGCGGGCTGCCGGCCGCGATGGCCTCCGCGCGCAACTGCCGGGATGCCGTGCCAGGCAGCACGAACAGCACCGGCACCGTGTAGGTGGCCTGCACGCGCACCGCGTTGGGCGAGACGGTGGCGGCCGGATAGGCGGCGTTGAAGTGGCGCACGCTGTCGCCGTTGGCCGGGTTGGCCGGGTCCCACAGGCCCAGGCAAGCGCGCAGGCCATCGGCGCCGCCGCCGGCCACATCGGCGCAATTGGCGCTCACGCCCGACGCATAGCCGTTCTGCGCCGCCGCCGCCGTCACGCTGCCGAGCACGCTGGCCGTGGTGGTGGGCAGGTCGGCGGCCCGCTTGAGTTGCTGCGCGCCCGAGAGCGCGGCCAGATCGACCATCTTCTGCAACTGGCGCTGGCTGTAGAACACATGGCCGACGTCGATCGACACCAGCGCGGCTACGCCGACCGTGGCGATCAGCAGCGCCGCCATCAGGCTGACGGCGCCGCGCGCGTGGCGATGGGCTCGGAGCGGACGCATGGCCGTGGCCTTACTGCCCGTTGGGCACGGCGGGCGTACCGCTGCCGGCGCCGCCGCGCAGTGGGCTGCCGGTGGCCTGGCTGGTGAAAAACTCCGGCAGCTCGTAGCGGAAGCTGCGCATATATCGCTCATAGCCGATGGCGGCCTGCTCGCCGCCGAGCGGGATCGCCGCGCCGGCCTGCGAGCCGTTGCGCTGGATCTCCAACAGCGTGCGCGTCTGCTGGCCGACCGGGAGTTGGGCGGTCGTTGGCTGGGGGTCGGCGGGCTGGGCCGATACCGGCGCGGCGATCAGCAGCGCCAGCAGCGCCACGACACTGGAAAATCGGCGGATGGTCATTGTGCGGCTCCTGAAGCAGCGATGGCGATGGCGTTGGCCGGGGCCAGCAGCGCCAGCGGCTTGGTGGCGGGCGTGCGCTCGCGGGCCAGCGCCGCGCGGGCGACTCGGTCGCCTTCCTTGCGGATGGCGGTCCGCGTGGTCTCGGGCATGGCGGCCCGCTGCATCATCGCGTTGGCCTCGGCGCGCTTGCCGCTCGCCCACAGCCATACCGCCGCATTGCTGACGATGCGGGGGTTGCTGCCGTCCAGCTGCAGCGCCTGCATCACCGGAATGCGCGCGTCCTGCAGCGCGCCGCCGCGCATCAGCGCGTAGCCGAGGTCGTTGGCCACCTGCGGGTTCACCGGATCGAGCGTGGCAGCCTGCCGCAGCGAAACGGCGGCGCGTACGAAATCGCCCTGCCGTCCCAGCACCAGTCCGATGCCGTGATGCGCGGCGGCGGCGCGGTCGGTGCTCAGCAGCTCGCGGTAGGCGGCCAGCGCCGCGTCGTCCTGGCCGGTCTCGCGCAGCGCGGCGGCKCGCATCAACTGCACGCCCGGCTGGGTGCCGAAACGCTGCTGGAACGCGTCGATATGCGCCAGCGAGGCGAAGTACAGCCCCTCCTGCTGCATCCGGGCGATCAGGCCGAGGTAGACGGCCTGGTCGTTGTACTCGGCGCGGGCCTCCTTGTCGCGCAGCTTGGCCAGCGCGATCTGCGCCTCCGCCTGCTGCGCCAGCGCCTCGGCGCTCTGCTGGCTCTGGCTCGCGCAGCCCGCCAGCAGCAGTGTCACGACCATGGCGATCATCGGTTTCGTCATTCAGTGCCCTCCGTTCATGCGCGCCAGCATGCGAATCACGCCCAGGAAGCCCGGGCCGGCGGTCAGGATCAGCAGCACCGGCAGCAGGCTGACCACCATCACACCGGTCATCTTCACCGTGAGCCGGCCGATCTTGTCCTTCATGCGCGCCTTGCGCGCGGTCTGCAGCCGCTCGCCGAACTGGCGCAGCGGCTCCTGCACCGCCCCGCCGTGGCGGTCCACCTGCGTCAGCAGCGTGATCAGGCCCTTGAGGTCTTCATCGTCGAACAGCTTGCCGATGCGCTGCAGCGTCTGCTCGCGCGAGCGGCCCGAGGCGAACTGCTGGTTCGCGCGCTGCAACTCGGGGCCGAGCACGTGCAGCATGCTGCCGAACTCGACCACGATGATCTGGAGGCTCTGGTCGATGGACAGCCCCACGCCCTGCAGGAGCCGCAGCATGTCGATCAGCACCGGCAGTTCATCGGCCACCCGCGCCAGCCGCTGCTTCGCGCGGCGGCGCAGGGCCAGCTTGGGCAGCAGGAAGCCCACCGCGAAGGTGACGAAGCCCCAGCCGATGGCCCCCGCCAGCGACACCGGCAGCCGCCAGGCGAAGACCGCCAGCGCCAGCGCAACGGGCACCGCCACGCGCAGCCCGCCAAACACTGCGCGCGGACGCACGCCGTAGTAGCCGCACTGCTCCAGCAGCCGCTGTTCCTCGGCGGTGATCACGGCGCGGCCCAGCTTCGAGCTGAGCCAGATCTCGCCGAAGCGTGCGCCCGGCGTAGCGGGATCGGGCGATGCGGCAGGCGCTGTCGCGGGCGCGGCGGCTGGTGGCGAAGTTGGCGTGGCCGCTGCGCGTGCCGCCTGCCGGTCCAGCGCGGCGTCCAGCGTGCGCGTGGTGGCGCGGCGCTGGCGCCATTGCCGCACCAGCGGCCACGCGAGCAGCCCCGCCGCCCCGGCGGCGGCCAGCAGGCTCATCGAGAGCAGGGTCGTCATGTCGATCGTCATGCCCATGCGCGCGCCCTCATATCGACTTGGCCAGCCGGTACAGCAGGAGGGCGCCGACCACCTCCAGCCCCAGCGCGGTCAGCAGCATCGCCTTGCCCATCGGGTCGCGCCACATCAGCAGGATGTAGCCGGCGTTCATCACGAACAGGCCGCCGGCCACCACCAGTGGCAGCAGGCCCAGCACCCACGCCGACAGGCGGGTCTCCGCCGATAGCGCCATCAGCTCGCGCTGCGCTTCCTCGCGGTCGCGCATGAAGGTGGCGGTGCGCTCCATCACCACATCGGCCCGGCCGCCGTAGCGCACGGACAGGCGCAGCACCGACGACACGATCACCAGTTCGGACAGGTCATAGGCGCGGCCCACCATCAGCACCGCCTGATCGAGTTCCTTGCCGGCGCGCTGGAGGTGGATGGCCTGCACCAGGCACTGGCGCAGCGGCGCCTCGGTGTTCGCCACGGAGTTCTGGAAGGCGGCCGGCACGCTGCTGCCGATGGTCATCAGCCGCACCACGCCATCGAGAAAGCCCGGCAACTGGCGCAGCATCTTCTCGCGCACGCGCCGGATGCGCACCCAGAGCAGGAAAGCCGCCAGCGCCACGCCAGTCACCAACATGGCGCCCGCGCCCAGCGCGCCGCCGATCAGGCCGCCGAACAGCACCAGCGTGGCCACCGGGGTGCCCCAGCGCAGCGCCGTGGCGCGCGTCGGCGCGAGGTCGGCGCGGCGCAACAGGTCGGTCCCGCGGCGGCGMAGGTCGCGCGCGCCGGCTTGCGGGGCCGGGTCGGCGGCGGTGGCGTAGCGCGCCCGCACCTGCTCGGTCTGGGCGGTGAGATGGGCGCGCGCGTGCTCCGCCTGCCCGCGCGCGCGGGCCGTGGCGAGCAGCAGCAGCCCGGTGCCGAGCAGCACCAGGGCGATGGAGGCGATGAGCAGGCCGGCGACCGMCATGTCAGAGGTCGAACCGGTCATCGAGCCCGAAGTTCGCGGGCCGCATGCGCGCGAGCTTGGGCGAGTGCGGCAGGATGCCGAGCGACTGCCAGCGGTCGCCCTCGGTGCCGTCCGCGTTCTGCACCGGCTCGTGCCGGTAGAGTTCCTGCGTGGAGATGATGTTGTCGCCCAGGCCGGTCACCTCGGTAATCGACAGGATGCGGCGCTTGCCGCTCGACAGCCGCCCGATCTGCACGATGAAGTCGATGGCGTTGGCGATCTGCCGGCGCAGGCTCACCTCGCTGCCCTGGAAGCCGGCGAAGCCGGCCAGCATTTCCAGCCGGTACAGGCATTCGCGCGGGCTGCTGGCGTGGATCGTGCCCATCGAGCCATCGTGCCCGGTGCTCATGGCCTGGAGCATCTCCAGCACCTCGCCGCCGCGCACTTCGCCCACGATGATGCGGTCTGGCCGCATGCGCAGGCTGTTGCGCAGCAGGTCGCGGATGGTGACCGTGCCGGTCCCCTCGAAGCCGCCGGGCCGGCTCTCCAGCCGCACCACGTGCGGGTGGTTGAGCGCCAGCTCGGCGGTGTCCTCGATGGTGATCACACGCTCCGTGGCCGGCACGAAGGTGGCCAGCGCGTTGAGCAGCGAGGTCTTGCCCGAACTGGTGCCGCCGCTGACCAGGATGTTGCAGCGGGCGCGCACGGCGGCGTCCAGCAGCTCGCTGATCTCCGGGCTCATGGTGCCCAGCGCCTGCAGGTCGGCCGGCGTCAGCGGGTCCTTGCGGAACTTGCGGATGGACACCACCGGGCCTTCCAGCGCCAGCGGCGGGATGATCACGTTGATGCGCCCGCCGTCCGGCAGGCGCGCATCCACCATCGGATTGGACTCGTCCAGCCGCCGGCCAATCGGCGCCAGGATGCGGCGCACGATGCGCAGCAGGTGTCCGCCATCGGCAAAACGCACCGGAATCCGCTCCAGCACGCCGTGGCGCGACACGTAGACGTCCAGGTGCCCATTCACGAGGATGTCTTCCACGGCCGGGTCGTTGAGCAGGTCCTCGATGGGGCCGAAGCCGGCCAGCTCCTTGGTCAGCGCCTCGGCCATCTGGCGCAGCTCGGCCTCGTTGATCGGGATGCGGCGCAGCCGGGTGAAGCTCTCCAGCTCCAGGTCCACGAACCGATGAATCGCCGTGCGCGACCATCGGCCGAACTCGGCGCCGAGTTCCTCGATGCGCGTGAGCAGGTGTTCGTGCGCCGCTTCCTTGATCGTGTGGAACTCCTGCGAGACAGGAAACGGTGCGGCGGCGTTGTCCGAAAATTCGATCGCTTGGGTCATGTCAGTTCCAGCTTGATTCCAGCTTCCTGATCAGGTGCCGGTGCGGACGGCGCGCAGCGCCTCCGGCAGCCTGTCCTTCATCCGCGCCAGGATGCTGCGTGCCTCGCCCGGCGCGGCGGCGTAGCCCAGCCGCGCCATCAGCGTGCCCAGCGCGCGCACGTAGGGGTCTGCCGCGTCGTCGTCCGCCAGCACCGCGCCCCGGTTGGCCGCGCGCAGCAGCGCGCCGCGCCGTTCCGGCAGGGTGCCGACCGATGCCACACCCACCCGTTCGGCCACCTGCGCGGCGTCCACGCCCAGTTGCGGGTCGAAGCGGGACACCAGCAGGTGCAGGTCGTCCCGCTCGATCTCACGCTTGCGCAGCTCCTGCACCAGCTCCACGGCGGAGACGATGGCGCCCACGCTCTGCTCGGTGACGATCACCACGGCATCGGCCGCCTTGACGATCTGGGCCATGAACTCGGCATTGGAGAAGCCGCCGAGGTCCACCACCTGGAGGTCGAAGAAGGCGCGCAGGCGGTCCAGCAGGGTCAGGGCCTCCGAGTACGAGACATCGCGCAGCTCGGACAGCGTGCCCGGCAGCGGCAGCACGGACACGCCGTTGGCGTGGCGCGCCAGCGCGGTGCGCACGAACACCTGATCGAAGCGGCGCAGGTTGCGCACCGCCTCGGCGAAATGAAATTCGGGGGCGATATTGAGGTACAGCGCGCCGTCGCGCGCCGGCAGGCCGAGGTCGAGCAGCAGCACCTCGCTGGCGCCGCGCTGGCGCACCGCCGCCGCGAGGTTCACGGCGGCGCTGGTCACGCCCACGCCCTGACGCGCGCCCAGCATCGCCACCACCTTGCCGTGCCGCGCCGGCTCCACGGCGCGAACGTCGGTGCGCAGCGCGGCGCGCGGCACCATCAGCCGCTGCACGGCGCCCTTGGCCTGCGTGGTGGCGCCGTGCAGGTCGATAAAGTCCCGCACGCCGGCGCGCAGCGCGGCCAGCATGGTGTCCGGCTCGGTGGCGTGGCCCACGGCCACCAGCGGCACCTGCGGGAACAGGCGCGTCACCTGTTCGGCCAGGCGCGTCGAGGCCACCGCGTGCGGCGCCGTGAAATCGAGAAACACCAGTCCGGGCCGGAGCGCGCTGATCTGGTCGGCAACCGCCTCCTGCGAGCTGGCCTCCACCACCAGCGTGCCGAGCCCCACCAGCGCGCCGGCCAGCCAGTGGCGCACATCATCGCGCGCGGTGTTGAGCAGGAAGACCTCGGTCTGGGCGTCCATGGTCTTACCTCGAGAAGCCGGGCAGCGTGGGGTCGGCGAACTCGCCGAGCATGAAGCGGCCCCAGACGTTGGGGTCGCTGCTGGTGCGGCCGTCGTCGCCACCCACGCCCGCCACCGCCGGCGCATCCTTGGCCAGCGGCTTCACCAGATGCGGCGTGACGACGATCATCAGCTCGCGGTCCTCCTGATGGAAGTTCAGGTTCTTGAAGAAGCTGCCGAGGATCGGCAGGTCGCCCAGAAACGGAATCTTGCTGACGTTGCTGACCGTGTTGCGGCTGACCAGCCCGCCGATGACGAAGCTCTCGCCATCGCCGAGCTCCACGGTGGTGTCCGCGCGGCGCGTGACGATGGCCGGCACCGACGCGCCGTTGATCTGGATGCCGCGCGAGGGGTCGAGGTCGCTGGCCTCGGGCGCCACCTTCAGCGCGATGCGCTGGCCGGACAGCACCGTCGGCGACACCGTCAGCCCGATGCCGAACGGCTTGAACTGGATGGTGGTAGTGCCCAGCGCCTGCGGCACCGGGATCGGGATCTCGCCGCCGGCCAGGAAGCTGGCGCTCTGCCCGGACAGCGCCACCAGGCTCGGCTCGGCCAGCACGCGCACCATGCCGTTGGCCTCCAGCAGGCTCAGGTTGGCGAAAATGCCCTTCGAGGCCGACGCGGCGATCAGGTTGAACGCGCTGCTGATCGGCGACACCATCTCGCCGGCCGTGCCCACGCCGGACGTGAAATCGACCTTGGTCAGCGACGACGGGCTGAACTGCGCGAACGTGAAGCCGCCCTTGTTGCGGATGAAGTTGAGGCCCACCTCCTTGAGCACGGTCTTGCTGATCTCCACCACCTTCACATCGACCTGCACCGTGCCCGAGACCGGCAGCGTGGAGCGATCGACGACCACGCCACCCGGCTTGCCGTCGGCTCCGCTTGCTGTCCCACCTACTGCGGCGCGGGCGGCCTGCTGGGCCCGGTACGCGGCGGCGGCGTCCGGCGACTGGCCGCTGATGGTGGCGCCGGCCGCCGAGACATCGACCTGCGCGCCATCGGCGTCGGCCGCCACKGCGTCCACCCGCACCGTGTAGCTGACCGGGGCGGCGTTGCGGGTCCAGAGCTTGAGGTCGGTGGCGCCGGGCTTCTTCGCCACCACGAGCACGCTGGGCGGGCCGTCGCGATGCTTGAGCAGCAGCGCGTCCGCCACGGCGGGGTTGCCCACCGCCACGCGCTCCAGCGGCTGGCCGGGGCGGATTTCCTGCTGCGCGCCGGCCAGCAGCCGCAGCGTGCGGGGGGCTGGCGGCGACTCCTGCGCCGGGGCGCGGGCGGGCAGCAGCGCCGCGCCGGCGGCCAGCGCGAGCGCCATCGCCAGAATCATCCTTCTATATAGATAGGCCTCGGGGCGTGCGAGGGCGCGGTAACGCGTGGGGGTGGGCATGCCGTGGGGTCCGTTATTCGATGTCTCGGCGGCCGGCGCGGATCATCTCCACGCCGCTTCGGGTGTCGTTCGATGCCGGCCGCGCCACGGCGGGGGCTGGCATGGAGGGGGCAATGGGTGCCACGGCCTGCGCCGCAGGCCGCACCGGCCCCGTGCCGACCAGCCTTGCCAGCGGCTCGGCGAGCAGGCCATCGCCTGGCATGGTCTCGTCCCTGGGGTTGCGCAGCGCCAGCGTCAGGCGTCCGGCCTGCTGCGCCATGACCAGCTTGCTGACCTGTTCCAGCGGCACCGATAGCACCGCCGTCTTGGCGCCCTCGCGGCGGGCCATCATCTGCTCGCCGCCCTCGGCTCGCTTCGCCTCGTTGACCGCGCTGGCGCCGTAGGCCAGCACGCGCAGCCGGGAGAGCAGCATGCGCGCCTGGCTGTCGGCAATTTCCTGGCTGTCGCGACGCAGGACGACGAAGACATCGACATAGTCGCCCGGCTGCACCTGATGACCGACGCCGATCACCTCGTCCACCGCCACCGCCATGGCGCGCTGGCCCTCGGGCACCTGACGCGCCAGCCCGGCCAGCAACTGGCCTTCGAGCACGGGCACGTTGGCGCCGAGCGCCACCACGGGCACCTGCCCGGTCACGCGCGCTACGTCCTGGTAGGCGCCGGTCGGGTCGATCGGCAGTTGCATGACCTTGAGCGCGTCGGCGGGCAGCGGCTTGCCGGCCTCCACCGCGCGCGTGGTGACCACCACGGCATGCATGGGCGCGGCGCCCTGCACCGGCTGCGGCACCGCGGCCTGACGCGCCACCTGCCAGGCCAGCAGCGCCAGCAGCGCCGCCAGCACCAGCAGCGCGACGGCCGCCATCCGTATCTGCCTGCTGTTCATGTGGGTGCTCCGGGTGTCATCGACATGGCTGGGTTCTCGGAATTCTTCTCGGCGATCGTTCTCAGATGTCTGGGGAGATCTGCACCACGGCCGAACCGGTCAGCGTGGCGGGCACCGGCACCAACGGCACGCTGGGCAGGAGCGACGTAGTGGGCAGGTTCAGCGTGACGCGCACRCAGGTGGTACCGGCCGGGGCGGAGCAGGCGACGGCCTGCGCGACATCGGCGGCGGGCACCAGCGTGGCGAGGGAATCGGGCAGCGTGGCGCGCGCGGCCTGCGCCGCGGCGGACACCCGCAGGTCGATGGTGGTGGCGAGCGTGCCCCCGTTCGACGTCAACGGATAACGCAGCGCGGCCCGCGCGCCTTCCTCGGCGGCGAGCGTGAGCACCTGCTGCAGCGCGAGCACCATGCCGTAGTACACGATGCCCAGCACCAGCGTCAGCAGGAGCGGGAACACAATCGCGAACTCGAGCGCCGCCACCCCCATGTGGCCGCGTCGGGTCGCCTTCGCCCGTAATGACATGCTTCACCCGGTCTCTTCTGTTAGCGCCAAACCGGAGGCGCGGCCTCCCCCGTTGCCGGGGGAGGTTCGCCGACAGCCATTTCGCGACTTGGTACCACTCTCACTGTTGCTTGCCCGGCCGTCCGTGTGCTGCCCGCGGCCGGTGCATTGCCATGACGATCCACGCCGATGCGATCCGCGTGGCCAACAGGGGTCGAGAATTGCCGGCGGCTGCTAGCTGCCGCTCTTCACGCCGAACAGCGTGGTGACCTTGGTGGAAAGTTGGGTGAAGCCCTGGCTGAGGCCGTCGCCGAGGGCCGTGGCCCCCGTGACGATGCCGAGGGCAATGAGGCCCACGATGAGGCCATATTCAATGGCGGTGGCGCCGCGTTGGTAGCGGCTGAAACGTGCCAGCACGTTCTTCTTCATGATGCACTCCCGAAGCGACAAAAAAGAAGTTCCGATCCCGATGGGTGTTGCGCGTGACCGCCAGCGCCACTGCCCGGATGCCGGTTGTGTTCGCCGCTTCATTGAGCGGCGATTTTGTTGTTTTTGGCGCTGGTAGAACATTTATAAGACATGCTATGTCTCCAGCCATACCCCCCATAGGAACTAAGGGAATGCCAATGGGGCCTAGCTTAAAGTGGGACAGACGTTTGAAACAACGCAACCCCGCGCAAAGCGTGATCCGAATTGTTCGCGCGCTGGCAATAAAAGCGAATGTGCCGTGCGGCGTCCTGCACGTTCTGATGCGGGATGCTGCACGGCACGAAATAAAAGGATGCGCCGCGCGGGGTAAGGACGACAGCGCACCATAAAGTAGCCGGGCGATGGCTAGGGAAAGTCCCGAGCCACCTTCAGGCTCGGGGGGGTCAGTGTTGCGTCAGGCCGCCCAGCAGGCCGGTGACGCCATTGAGCGGGGAGCCGGCATTGCCGCTGGTGGCGGTGCCGTTGGTCGCATTGGTCAGCGCGCCGGTTACCGTGCCGACGAGGCCGGTCACCGGGGCCAGCGGATTGGTGCCGCCGCTGCCGCTGGCATTGGCGACCGGCAGGCTGTTGAGCAGCCCGCCAAGCGGATTGCCGCCCGTGCCGCCCCCCGTGCCGTTCCGGTTGTTCAGCAGCACGCCGGCGGCGGCCACGGTCTTGCCGGTCTCCGTCACCACGCCGCCCAGCGGCGAGACGATCGGCTTGTCGGCGTTGGTCAGCATGCTGCCGCCAGTCGCCACGGTGTTACCCAGCTTGGTCAGCAGGTTGTCGACCGGGACGCCCAGGCCGGTGGCCCCGCCCACGGTCTGCGTGGTATCGGTCAGCTTGGTCGTCAGCGGCACGATGGCCTTGCTCGCGCTGCCGGTGAGCTGCGCCACGGGGCCGGTGGACAAGGTGTCGCCAAGCTTGCCGCCCACCTGCATGACGGTGCCGCCCACGGTCTGCACCACGCCTCCCACCGGCTGGGTCACGGGCGCCAGCGGCGAGAGTTGTTCCGTGCCGAGCGACTGGACCAGATCGCCCGCGCTGACTACGGTCTTGCCGGCCTGCGTGACCACGTTGCCCGTATTGCCGACGGTGACGCCGAGCGGGTTGTCCACGCTGCCGATCTTGCCCAGCCCTTCTCGCACGCCCACGCCGAGCGTGGCCACGGTGTCGCCGGCCTTCATCACCACGTCGCCGGTAGCGTTCTGCGCGGCATCCGGCACCACCGGCAGGTTCGCGTCCTTGACCTGCTGGCCGATCTGGCTCACGGCATTGCCGGTGGCCACCACGGTATTGCCGGCGCCTTCGGTCACCTTGGCGGTGGGCGTGGTGTCCACCGAGGCAGCCGGGGTCGGCGTGGCCGGCGGCGGCGTGACGTTGTTGTTCCCGTTCGGCGAGGCGCCGCTGCCGGAACCTCCCGACGAGCAGCCGGCCAGCAGCGCCAGCACGGCGCCACAGGCGATGGTGATGACCGACACCGAACGTTCGCGTTGCATCGTTGACCTCATGATCTGTCTCCTATGGTGTGCTGGTGTGGTGTGCTCGAATCCCTCGGGCTTGCCGATGCGCGCAAGCGGTGTGCCAGCATCAAGCGCACGTTCAATACGGGCGCTCCGCACGCCCTCGCCACCGCCCGGAGACCGTTGCCCGGCGCGGCGCTCCGGCCATCGCGTCGCGCCCCGGCGTGCGTTGCCGAACGCTGCCGGAACGCCGTGTGGCGTGTTACGTGCTACGTAACGTGTTCCCGCCCACGCCACACGCCGCCGCCGCGCGCCAGCCCCGCCCGCTTCATGCGGGCGTTTGAGCCCGCCGCCCGCAAACGCTTGCCTGACGCGCCTCTCCGCGCCCCCTTCCCTCCCTTCGCATGGCATGCCCGCAGGCCGTTGCCGGCCATGCCCGGCCATGGCACACCGTTTGCGCCATGGCATGTACCGCCACGCATTCGTGGCAGGTCGGGAAAAAACCAAAAGGGAAAAGGTCATGCGCAATCAAACGTTCGCGAAGCACATCGCCCTGTCGGCATTGCTCGGGTCGCTCATCGTGCTGGGCKGCTGCGCCAGCGGCAGCGGCTCCACGTCGATGGGCACCAGCGGCTCAGGTGGCTCGAATGGCTCGGGCAGCAACAACGCCGGCCTCGGCGGCACGGGTGGTACGGGCGGCACCGGCACGGATACGGCCAACAACGGCGGTGGTGGTGGCGGCGGTGGCGGCGGTGGAGGTGGAGACAACGGCGGCGGCGGCGGCGGCACGGTGGCGCTCACGCCCACCAGCACCATCGTCAGCAACGCCGGCGGCGTGGTGAAGGGCGTGGGCGATACCGTGACCGACGTCGGCACGGCCATCAAGGATGCGAACCTGCCAGTGGTGTCGCCGGCCACGCAGAACGGCCTGGCCGGCGTGGTGACCTCGCTCGGCAGCGCCGTGAACACGCTGGGCAACGGCGTGCAGGCCGGGCTCGGCAATATGCCGAACGCCACCAACCCGCTGGGCACCACGGTGGCCAGCACCGGTGGCGTGGTCGCCCAGGTCGGCAACGCGGTGACGAACGCCGGCGGCGCGGTCAGCGGCCTCGGCAGCGGCCCGCTGGCGCCGCTCGGGGCGCTGACCAACCCGCTCGGCGGCGTGGTCTCGCAAGTCGGCGGCGCCGTGACCGATACCGGCGGCAAGCTCGGCACCGCGCTTTCCACCGGCCCGGTCGAGCAGCTGACCAGCGGCGTGAGCAAGGCCATCGTGCCGCTCACGTCCACGCTGACCAGCAGCACCCAGACGCTCGGCGCGGCCACCGGCCTCGGCCAGCCGGTCAGCAACCTGCTGACCACGGTGGGCGGCGCGCTGGCGACGGCCGGCACCTCGCTGCAATCGACGCAGAAGCCCGTGGTGTCCGGCGTGGGCGGCATCGTCACAGGCACGGGCAACACGGTGGCGTCCCTCGGTGGCGCAGTGAACGGCCCGGCCAGCGGCGGCGCTGGCCCGCTGGCGCCGGTGACGGGACTGGTCAGCGGCATCACGTCTGGCCTGACGGGCGGTAACGCTGGCGGCGGCTCCGGGACGTCCGGCCCGCTTGCGCCGGTGACGGGCCTGGTTGCCGGGCTGACCGGCGGCAACGCGCCGGCGACGACCACCCCTGCGCCGACCACGCCGACGCCCAGCGGCGGCACGGGCGGAAGCAAGCCGGCAAACCCGCTTGCCCCGATCACCGCCCCAGTCACCGGCCTCGTCGGCGGGCTGGTCGGCGGCCTGACTGGCGCCCTCGGCGCGGGCGCCGGCGCGCGGCGCTGACGGCCTCCCATCGACATCGCACTGCACACACAAGCGTAGCGGCCACCGCAAGGCGGCGGGGATAGCGGCATCCCCGCCCGCCGTGGCACGCCACGCATAGCCGCGAAGCTGTGCTTTCTTGCCTTGGGGTATTGCCATGCGACCACGCGTCCGTGTTGCCGCGCTGCTGCTCAGCGCCGGCGCCTGCCACAGCAGTCTCACTTTTGCCGAACGGGGCCCGGTACAAGGCGACCCGACCCAGACCCTGCCGCGCATAGCGCCGAGCAAGCCGGCCGACAGCAACGTCACGGTGCAGGTGGAGCGGCCCGACGCCGCCCTGCAGAACCTGCTGGCCTCGCGCCTGACGCCGCGCCACTTCCGCATCGAGGGCGCCAGGACGCTGCCCTTCGACCAGATCGCCGCCAAGTTTGCGCCGCTGGCCAACCGCGAGATCACCGTCGCCGAACTGCTCCAGGCCGCCGAGTCCGTCACGCAGCTATACAAGGAAGCCGGCTACCCGCTCTCGTTCGCCTTCGTGCCGGCGCAGTCCTTCGAGCATGGCGATGTGCTGGTCACCGTGGTGGAGGGCTACGTCGCCAACGTCACGGTGCGAGGCAAGCCCGGTCCCGCCGAAGCGCGGCTGCGCAAGATCGCCGAGCAGCTCAAGCAGGACCGGCCGCTGCGCCAGGAGCGCTTCGAGCACTACGTCAACGTGCTGGCGCAGCAGCCCGGCATGCAGGTGGCGGCCACCGTGCAGCCGCCCACCACCACGGACGGCGCCTGCGAGATGGTGCTTGAGGTCAAGCGCAAGCCGTTCACGTTCGGCACCGGCGTGGAGTGGATGTCCCCCGGCGTGCGGGCCATCGCCACGGCCACCACCAACAGCCTGACGCCGCTGGGCGAGCAGCTCTCGGTCTCCACGCTGTTCCCGAAAGGGCGCGATAACGAGGAGTACTACGCGGCCAGCTACGCGCAGCCGATCGGCACCGAGGGCATGCTCGCCAAGCTCACCGCCTCCCACTACCGTGGCGTGCCCGAGAACGCCGCGCTGGCGCCAATCGGCTTCGAATCGCGCTACGTGAACGACTCGAAGCGGCTCGGCGGCACGCTGAGCTATCCGCTCATCCTCAATAACCGCCACGCGCTGACGCTGACCGGCGGGATGTACGCGAACAGCCAGTTCGAGCGCTACACCCAGGCCGTGCAGCCGGGCGCGGGCCGCCAGGCGGAGCTGTCCACCAGCGTGCGCGTGGCGAGCCTGGAGATGGGCTACGTCCAACGCGCGGAGGGTGTCACGCGCAGCGCCACGCTCGGCCTCTACAAGGGCTTCGACGCGCTCGGCGCGAATCGGGAAAACAATCAGAATGATCTGAACTTCCTGCGCACCCGACTGCTGGTCTCGCAGGCCAACGACCTGCCGTTCGGCTTCGGCATCGCGCTCTCGGCGGCCGGGCAGTTCAGCGACCAGCGGCTGGCGTCGAGCGAGCAGATCAGCTTCGGCGGGCGCTTCTTCGGCCTCGGCTATCCGGCGGGCGAGGTGGCCGGGGACAAGGGCTGGGGCGCCTCGGCGGAACTCAACCGGCTGTTCACGGTGGATTTCACCTACCTGAAGACGCTCCAGCCGTTCCTGGTGGCGGACATGGCGCGCGTGGTTTCGAACAGCGTGTCGCTCTCGCACCGGACGCTGCAGTCGCTGGCCATCGGCCTACGTTTTTCGGACCGGCGCTACTACACGATGGACGTCTCGGTGGCCCAGCCGGTGGGCGACAAACCCACCAATGCGAGCCATCGCTCGCCGCGCTTCAACCTGCTGTGGTCGTACCAGTTCGATTGAGTCACCGCACCAGCCGCTGAGGCGGTTTGGTGCAGTTCGATCCTTGACCCCCGCGTCACCCGCAAATGAGAATGGCTCGCATTTGTACACATCAGCACGTACCAGGGGGTTGTCATGCAGGTCTCACGCGTCGTGGCCGGATCGGCCACATTGTCCCAATCCGACGAAGCATCAGAAGGCCGTGCCGGGGCGTCGTTGCCCCGGCTGACGCAGGCCGTGGGCGTGGCCCTCGCCGCCGCACCCGTGGCGGCGCTGGCGCAGGTGGAGCTGCCACCGGTCACCGTCAACGAAGACCGCCACGACGGCTTCCGCGCCGCGTCCACCGGATCGCCCAAGGACCCCGAAGCGCTGCGCGACACCGCGCGCTCGGTCAGCGTGATTCCGCAGGAGGTCATCCGCACGACGGCCGCCACCAGCCTGACCGAGGTGCTGCGCACCGTGCCGGGCATCACGTTCGGCGCGGGCGAAGGCGGCAATCCCATCGGCGACCGGCCGTTCATCCGTGGCTATGACGCGCAGGCCAGCACCTTCCTCGATGGCTTCCGGGACATCGGCGCGCAGTCGCGCGAGATGTTCAACGTGGAGTCGGTGCAGGTCAACAAGGGGCCGGCCGGCGCCTATGACGGACGGGGCGGCGCTGGCGGCACGATCAACATCCAGAGCAAAGCACCCCGGCTGGAGCGCTTCGCCGAAGGCACCCTCGGCGTGGGCAATGCCGAGTACGTGCGCGCGACGGTGGATGGCAACTGGCGCATCGGCGAGCATGCCGCCGTGCGGCTCAATGCGATGTCCCACAGCAGCGACATCCCCGGGCGCGACGCCGCGCGCGTGAGCCGGTGGGGCGTGGCGCCGTCCGTCGCCATCGGGCTGGGCACCGCCACGCGCGTCACCGCCTCCTGGTATCACTTGCAGACCGACGACCAGCCCGACATCGGCATTCCCTACAACAACGCGCCCCACACCGCCCGCAAGGACGGGCGGCCCCGGGTGCGCCCGACCGGCGATGGCCGGCCGCTCGACGTGCCGCGCGAGACCTACTACGGCCTGCTGAACCGTGACTTCCAGAAGGAGCAGAACGACACCGGCACGCTGCGTATCGAGCACGATTTCAGCCCCGCGCTCAAGCTCCGAAACCAGACGCGGCTCGCGCGCACCCAGCAKGACTTCATCTGGACCCAGCCGGACTCCAACCTCGGCAACACCTACTACAACCTGCTCTGGCGGCGCGCCAACACCCGCGTGGGCACCGTCGACACGGTGGCCAACCAGACCGACCTGTCCGGCACCTTCCGTACCGGCGCCATCGGCCACAAGTACGTGGCGGGCGTCGAATTCTCCGAGGAGAAGGCCAACTGGGATACCTACAAGGTCGATACCGGCGACCGCCGCTGCGCCAATGGCGCCGGCGCGGCCAGCGGCTACAACTGCACGACCGTGTTCGATCCCAATCCGGCCGATCCGTGGGCAGGCGCGATCCAGCGCAACCACCGGCCGACCGATGTGCGCACCCGGACGCTGTCTGCCTACCTGTTCGACTCAGCCGAGATCACGCCGCAATGGCTGGTCAATGCCGGCCTGCGGCTCGATCGCTATGACACCACGCTGACGCAGGCGCCCAACGCCAGCGGCGTGCGCAACCAGTTCTCGCGGCAGGACACGCTGGTCAACTACCAGCTCGGCGCGGTCTACAAGCCGGTGACGTGGGGCAGCGTGTATGCGAGCTTCGGCACGTCGTCCACGCCGGCGGGCTCGTTCCTCGGCCAGGGGGCGGAATCCAATTCGCTGGCGACCGACGCCGCCGGCAATCGCGGCGACCAGCTCGCGCCCGAGAAAAGCCGCGCTTTCGAGTTGGGCACCAAGTGGGATGTGCTGGGCGAGAAGCTGGCCCTGACCGCCGCCGTGTTCCGCATCGACACGGACAATACGCGGATCCTCGAGCAGGACGGCACGGCGCGCATGGCCGGCGAGCGGCGCGTGGATGGCGTGGAACTTGGCTTCGCCGGCAACGTCACGGCCAGATGGGCCGTGTACGGCGGCTACACCCACCAGAAGGCCACGCTGCGCCGGAACGGCGGCAAGGGCACGGCGAACGGCGCCACCGACGGCAACGCGTTCCCGAACACCCCGGCTGACAGCTTCAGCTTCTGGTCCACCTACGAGGTGCTGCCGGGCCTGATCCTCGGGGGCGGCGCCAACTACGTGTCCAAGGTCTGGGGCAACGAGGCCAATACGAAGTGGGTGCCGGCCTACTGGCGCTTCGACGCGATGGCCGCGTACCGGCTGAGCAAGTTCGCCAGCGTGCAGCTCAATCTGCAGAACCTGACCGACAAGTCCTACTACGCGCAGGCGCACCGCAACCACTACGCCACGATGGCGCCGGGCCGCGCCGCCACGCTGACCCTCACGCTGCGCTACTGACAGCCGGAGACGGAGGATGGATACGCTGCCATTCCGCGTGGCCTCCGCGCTGGAGTTGGGCCAGCTTGCGCCCGATGCCCTGCGCGACGTGCTGGCTGGCCCGCCCGGACCGGCGCTACGCTGGCTCGGCGCGGCAGCCGTCAGCGGCCAGCTCGATGCGCAGATGACGCTCGGCCAGTGGTTCCTCGCCGGGCGGGGCCTGCCGCCCGATGCCGCCCGCGCGCACTACTGGTTCAAGCGGGCGGCGCTGTGCGGGCACGCCGGCGCCGCCAACCTCGTCGGCCGCTGCTACGAGAACGGCTGGGGCACGGCACCCGATGCGCGCGCCGCCACGCACTGGTTCCACACCGCCGCCCTGCGCGGTTCCGATTGGGGGATGTACAACTTCGCCACGTCGCTGGCGCTCGGGCGCGGCATGGCCGCCAGCCGCGCCGCCGCCTTCACGTGGTTCGAGCGCGCGGCGGCACGCGGCCATGCCAAGTCGCTCAACGTCGTCGGGGGCTTCTATGAAGATGGCTGGCACGTGGCGCGCAACCTCGCCTGCGCGGCGGACCACTACCGTCGCGCCGCGGCGGGCGGGGACTTCCGCGGCTGCTTCAACCACGCGCGCATGCTGGCGCTGGCCGGGCACGAGATACCCGCGCGCGCATGGGTCCGGCGCGCGGCCCTGACGGCCAACGCGCCGTTCGTCGACAAGATGCTGGCCTGGCTGGTTGCGGCACCGCAACCCGCACTACGCGCGCTGGCGGATGCGGTGCAAGGCGCCCCGGGCGCACGGGGCGCCCAGGCGGTGCGCCTCAGTTCACCCGGAACCCCACCTTGATCATGACCTGGAAGTGCGCGATCTTGCCGTCCTGCACATGGCCGCGCGTTTCGATCACTTCGAACCAGTCGATGTTCTTGATGGTTTCACCGGCTTTGGCAATGGCGTTGCGGATGGCACCGTCGCAGCCGTCGGCGGATGAGCCGACGATTTCGACCAGCTTGTAGGTGTGGTTCGTCATGGTGGTCTCCTGTCGCATCTGGCGTTGTGCCTTCCATCATAGGCAGCATGTCCGGCAAGCCCAAGGGCCACGGACGCCGCAGGGCCCCCCGCGCGGGTTGCGGAAGGGCCGCTTCCACTGTTACGCTGCGGGCCGCTGAACTTCTGCCACCACTCTGTAACCTGATGTTTACTTCCCTTCACCGTTGCAAGCGGCTCGCCCTGGCGAGCCTGATGGTTGCCGCCACCGGCCTCGCCGCCGTGGCCCAGGCCCGCACCACCTCCACGCTCGAGCGTCTGGCCGATGCGCTCACGCCCGCCGCGCGCCCGAGCGCGTTCGCGGCCGGCAGCACCTATACGCTCTGCTTCGTGCCGGACGGCCCGAGCTGCCAGGACATGCTGATCGATGCCATCCACAACACCCGCCGCAAGCTGCTGATCCAGGCGTACTCGTTCACCAACGCGCAGATCGCCAAGGCCGTGGCCGATGCGCACCAGCGCGGCGTGGACGTGCGCGTGATCGTGGACAAGAGCCAGGTCTCCGAGCGCTACACCAGCGCCACCTTCCTCAAGAATGCGGGGATTCCCGTGGTGATCGATACCAAGCCGGCCATCGCCCACAACAAGGTCATGGTGTTCGACGACCAGGCGGTCTTCACCGGCTCGTTCAACTTCACCAAGTCCGCCGAGCAGCGTAACGCCGAGAACGGCATGCTGATCCGGGGCGACGCCGCCGTGGTGCGCGCCTATACCGAGAACTGGCGCACCCGCTTCGAGCAGTCCTCCGCGTACTGATCACACGCCAGGGGCCTCCCCCGGCCCCTCGGCATCCTCCCGCAGCAGGATCAGCCAAACGCTGACAGACCGGCCGCCCGCGCCGGTGTCTACTTCAGGTGTGTATCCCCGGATGCCGCGAACGGCGATTGCCCGGGGTCATGCCAGCCATGATCCCCCGCCAGACCCTCTCCGGCGATGTTTCGAGCCTGCCCTCTCGCATCGTCCGATCGCCCCCTCGCGCGCCGCCGGCCAACCTGGCAGGAGGAAATATGCTTACCAATCAGAACACCGATAAACCCGTGCGCCGAGGGGCGCGCGCGCTTTGCGTCATCGGCGTGGCCGTGGCGTCGCTGGGCTTGTCGATGGGCGCCCGCGCCGACATGAGCACGTCCAGCGCCGGCCCGTTCACCTATGTATGCGGTGGCGTGGCGGCGGACGAACAGGCGGAAATGAACAGCGCGGCCCGCGAGTACGACATGGGCCTGCTMTTCACACAAGGCGGCCGGGGCGAGTACCTCTCGGACGTCAACGTGAAGCTGATGCGGAACGGCAAGCAGGTGGCGGAGTTCACGTCCACCGGCCCGCGCTGCCTGATCAAGGGCCCGCGCGCGTCGTACCAGGTAGTGGCCACGTTCGAGGGGACGTCCAAGCGGACCACCCTGAGCCCTGGCGAGAAGAACGTGCAGTTGCGTTGGTAGGGAACCGCCCCAACCGGCCTCTATCTATATAGATATGCAGCCCTGAGCCGCCATCCCCTGCGCGGCCCCATGCCGGCCCCGTCCCCGCGGGGCCGGCATATTTTTTTGCCCGCGTTTTTGCCCACGTAGTTGCCCACGGTTTTCGGCCACGGCCTGCATGAATGCAACAGGAATGGCACACTTCCGGGTTCTATTGTGGAGTGCCTCAAACCCTGGAGAGTTCGCATCATGACGACCAAGCCCGACAGCCGCTGGATTCGCATCGACACCGCCGATGGCAGCTTTGACGCCTACCTGAGCCTGCCGCCGGGCGGCAAGCAGCCCGGCAATCCCGGCATCGTGCTGATTCAGGAGATCTTCGGTGTGAACGAGCACATCCGCTCGGTGGCGGACCAGTACGCGGCGGACGGCTACGTGGTGCTGGCCCCGGACGTGTTCTGGCGCAAGGCGCCGCGCGTGGAGCTGGGCTACAGCGGCCCGGACTGGGAACAGGCGATGGCGCTGCGCACCAGCGTGGACCTGGAAGCCGCGGTGTCGGACATCGGCGCCACGGCCACCGCGCTGCGTGCCGAGATTGGCACGGGCGGCAAGGTGGCGGCAGTGGGCTACTGCTTCGGCGGGCTGCTGTCGTACCTGGCGGCGGCGCGGGGTCTGGTCGATGCAGCCGTGCCGTACTACGGCGGCGGCATCCAGAACCAGCTGCACGAGGCCGCCGCGCTGAACRTGCCGGTGCAGTTCCACTATGGCGCGCTGGACAAGCACATCCTGCCCGAGCATGTCGAACAGGTGCGCCAGGCCGTGGCCGGCAAGCGCGGCACCGAGGTCTTCGTCTACGATCAGGCCGATCACGGCTTCAACTGCTGGGCACGCGCCTCGTTCCATCAGCGCTCGGCGGCGCTGGCCCATGGTCGCGCGCTGACCTTCCTGGCCAACGCGCTGTCCTGAGCCCCGCTCAGTAAGGCACGGCCACGCCGTTCTGTATCTTCACGCGGTCGCCCGAACGCAGGTTGTACGGGCTGGCCTGCGTGAGGGTCAGGTAGCCGCTGTCGTTGGTGCGCACGCGCACCCGGTAGGCCGCCGGCCCAGTGTTGGTCTGCTTCTCCACCGCGTTGCCGGCCACGGCGCCGGCGACCGCGCCGCCAATCGTGGCGATGGTATTGCCGCGCCCGCCGCCCACCTGATGGCCGAGCAGCCCGCCCGCCACGCCGCCGATCACTGCGCCGACGCCGCTGGTGTCCGCAGGCTGGCCCCGCACCATCTCGATCGATTCCACCCAGCCGTAGCGCACCGCGTACGGGTCGGCACCATCGCCCGGCTGTGTCGCCGGATAGCCGTACTGGTCGTAACCGGGCTGCTGGGGGTAGGACGCCTGGGGATAGCCGGACTGCGGATAGCCCGACTGCGGGTACGCTGGCTGCGGGTAGCCCGGCTGCTGGTACGCTGGCTGCTGGGGATAGCCCGACTGGGGATACGACTGCGCCGGATACCCGCCGCTGATCTGCGTGCCGCTGGTGCCGCTGGTGCCGCTGGTGCCATACCCCGCCTGCTGCGGGTAGCCACCGCCGTAGTTGCTGCCGTAGCCGCCTCCATAGCCGGTACCGTACCCGTCGGCATAACCATTGCCATACGGCGCGGTGACACAGCCGGCCAGCGCGCCGGCGGCGATGACGGCCAACGCCGTGGAACGAAACGGGAAAGACATGGTGGAGACTCCTGCGGCCAATGCGCGTGTGGATGATGCGCGCGAGTCTAGAGCCGGGGCTCGGCGGCAGGTGTCACGGGAGATTGTGATGGGTAACGGGCTGTAACGCCGCCCGTGGACGAATCAGAGCCGATCAGCGCCGTCGTCGTTGAACGCCGTGATGCGGGCCACGCGGAAGGTATTGCGCAGGGACTCGAGTTCGGCCCGGTGCAGCATCGCCAGCCGGTTCAGGCAGCGCTCGCCCTTGGCCAGCAGGTGGATCTGCACCACGCGGCGGTCGTCGGGATTCACCTTGCGGCTGACCAGCCCGGCCGCCTCGCAGCGGTTCACCAGCGCCACCACGCCATGCTGCTTGGCCTGCAGGCGCTCGGCCAGCTCGCCCACCGAGGCCCAGTTCCGCTCCGCCGAGCCGCGGATGTGGAGCATCAGCAGGTATTGCTGCACCGTCACGCCTTCGGCGCGCGCGGCGTCTTCGGAAAACCGCAGGAAACGCCGCAACTGGTATCGGAAATCGGACAGCGCCTCGAAATCCTGCTTGGTCAGGGCGGTTTGGGGCGCGGCGGGCTTGCGTGGCATTGAAGAATCAGTTTTGCAGAGGGGGAAATCCGGCGCTCATTATAAAAGCACCCCTTGTGCCCGCAGGCATCCTCCGGTGCGCTGGCGCGCATTTCCGCATGCGCGCCGGACGGGGTATGGCAGAATCTGTGCGGAGACCGACACCCTAACACCGCCAACCCGGAAATCCGCCCGATGTTCACGGAAATTGTCCTGTTCCTGCTTGATACCGTCTTCACGCTGTTCGGCATGGCACTGCTGCTGCGCCTCTGGATGCAACTGACCCGGCTGCCGTCGCGCAATCCGGTGTCGCAGGGCGTGTTCCAGGTCACGGACTGGATCGTCCGGCCGCTGCGCCGCATCATTCCGGGCTTCGGCGGCATCGACTGGGCCACATTGATCGCGGCCTACCTGACCGCCGTGCTGTTCCTGGTCTGCCGTGCGCTGGTGCTGGATGCGGATCCGCTGGCCTTCCTGCCGGTGATCCTCGCCCTCAGCCTGCTCAACGTGCTCAAGTGGGGCATCAGCATGGTGATGTGGGTGACGTTGCTGATGGCGATCCTGTCGTGGGTCAACCCGCAATCGCCGATGGCGCCGGCGCTGTGGCACCTGACCGCGCCGATGCTGCGCCCGCTCCAGCGCGTGATACCGCGCCTGGGCGGCTTCGACATCTCGCCGCTGATCCTGTTCGTGATCGCGCAGATCCTGCTGATGGTCATCGCCAGCGTGAGCCGTGGCGTGATCTGAGCCGCAAGGCTAGCACAGATCGACTCCCTAGGGTTAACCCTTATTGTCCAGCTGACTGGACAGTMTTTCGAGGATTTACCCTTTTTCCTGTGCGTGCCGAAGCCTACATTACAGCCACCGCGGACCCACCGCGATCTCTGCCAATAAGTAGGAACAGCACGACCATGAAGAAGACCCTCGCCCTCACCCTCCTCGCCCTCGGCCTGGCCGCCGGCGCCGCCTCTGCCCAGGCTTCGCAATCGATCACGGACCTGGCCCGCCTCGACGGCAGCATCGGCCGCGTCGGCAAGGCTGACCCGTACACCGACGGCGCCCGTGGCGTGACCGAAAAGCGTGATGTGTACTCGGAAGGCGCGCGCGGCGTGACCGAGAAGCGCGACGTGTACTCGGAAGGTGCCCGCACCGTGACCGAGCAGCGCGACCAGTTCAGCGAAGGCGCCTGAGCCGCGTAGCGGTACCAAGGGCGGCGCAATGCCGCCCGGCAGCACCCCCGGGGCGCTCCCCACGCCCCGCTAGACTTCCCCCTGCTCCATCCGCTCGAAGGCTTCCACCCGTCCAGCGGGCGCCATCCGCGCCGCCGGCTCGGCCAGATCGCCCAGATCCGCGCCCATCATCGATTCGATGGCTTCCATGAACGCGCGCACCTTGCGCGGTTGCAGGCGCCGGTCGGGCAGCAGCRCGAAGACGCGCAGCGGCGGCAGCGGATAGTCGGGCATCACCCGCACCAGCCGGCCCTGCGCGATCTCGGTCTCGGCGGCCGTCATCGGCACCCGGGCGATGCCCAGCCCGGCCAGCGCGGCCTGCATGCGCAGTTMGGCGTTATAGGTCTGCATGCGCGGGCGGATCGGCACCGAAATGCGCTCGCCATCGCGCGCGAACTCCCAGACCGAGACGCCGGGCGTGGCCAGCGTCGGCATGTTCGAGAGATCCTCGGGATGCATCTGCGCCGGCAGGCTCGCCGCCAGCGAGGGCGCGGCCACCAGGCCGCGTTCCACGTGCCAGATGCGCCGGGCGATGGTGCCGGAGTCGGGCAGTTCGGTCTCCACCGTGACGAAGGCGATGTCGAAGCCCTCGCGGATCGGATCGACCAAGCCCTGGGAAATCTCCACCGTGATATCGAGTGCGGGATGCGCCGCAAGTGTTCGGCAGATCACACCGCCCAGTTGCTGGGCGCCGAACTCGTACGGCGTGGCGATGCGCAGCATGCCCTGCACGCGCTCCTCGCGCGCCAGGGTTTCCTGGCGGATCTCGCGCAGCCGCGCGAACAGCGGGGCCACGTCGCGATAGACCGCGCCCCCGGCATCGGTGAGGCGCATGCGGCGCGTGGTGCGCTCGAGCAGCTTGGCGCCGATGGCCGTTTCCAGCCGCGCCACGGCGGCCGACACCCTGGATTTGGGGCAGTCCAGCGCCGCCGCTGCCGCCGTGAAGGTGCCCTGCTCGACGACGCAGCAGAACGCCTCCCAATCATTCCACTGAATTGTTTCGTTCACTGACCCGATGACCTGCGACATTTTGCGATCGCACATTATGAGGGAGAGCGGGGCGTCCGTCAGCGTGGCGGTCAGTCGCGGCGGGGTATTGCCGATGGCCCCGGACTAGCGATTTGGACGCATTTCCACTACCCTTTCGGCCTTTCCGAGCCAATTTCGAGCCCATTCCGCAATGGCGAGCCCTGCCGATCCCGCATCATCCCGCACGCCGGGCACCCCGCCCGCCGAGAAGCCGAGCGACAGCTATGTGCAGTCCTTCGCACGCGGGCTGTCCGTCATCCGCGCATTCGACGCCCGCCACCCCACCCAGACGCTGACCGAAATCGCCCAGGCCAGCGGCCTGACCCGCGCCGGCGCGCGCCGTATCCTGCTCACGCTGGTGGGGTTGGGCTATGTGCAGGCCGATGGCCGCCAGTTCCGGCTCACGCCCAAGATCCTCGACCTCGGCTTCGCCTACCTGACCTCGATGCCGTTCTGGAACCTGGCCGAGCCGATCATGGAGGCGCTCTCGCAGTCGGTGCATGAAAGCTGCTCGATCTCCGTGCTCGATGGCACCGAGATCGTCTACGTGCTGCGCGTGCCGGCACGCAAGATCATGACGATCAACCTGTCCATCGGCAGCCGGCTGCCGGCCTATTGCTCGTCGATGGGGCGCGTGCTGCTGTCGGGGCTCGATGACGACACGCTCGACCGCGTGCTGCGCGACACCGCGCTGGAAGCGCGCACGCGCCGCACCGTGACCGACATCGACCAGTTGAAGTCGCTGATTGCCGACATCCGCACGCGCGGCTGGGCGCAGAACGATCAGGAACTGGAGGAAGGGCTGGTCTCGCTGGCCGCGCCCATCCGCAACCGCACCGGGCAGATCATCGCCGCCATCAATATCAGCGGGCAGGCCAACCGCACCAGCGCGCAGGAGATGTCGGATCGATTCCTGCCACCGCTGCTGGAGGCCTCCGAGAAGATTTCCGGGCTGGTCGGCCTGCGGACCTAGGTCGGCCCTCGGTCGAAGACGGGCTTACACCCGCGCCTTCGGCTCCCACGACACCGCGATATCGCCGTTGACGAAGGTCTGGCAGGCCATGCGGAAGCCGGCGCGCAGGTCGTCATCGCTCAGATGCTTGCGCTCCTTGGGCTTGACCGCGTCCGTATGCTCCAGCCCGCGATCGATGTGGCACTTGCAGGTGCCGCACAGCCCGCCGCCACACTTGAACGGGATGCCGCCCTGCTCGCGCAGCGATACGCGCAGCAGGTTGCTGTTGGCGGGCGCGGTAACCGTCTTGCCGCCATTGGTCACGAATTCGATTTCCACCTTGCGGACCTCCGGCGCCGCAGCGGGTGCGGCGGGCGCGGCGCTGCCGCCGCCAGTGTCCTCGGTGGTGTCGGCGGCAGCCGTCTCGATATCTGCCCGCATCATTGCTTCCTTAAAGAGAGGTCCATGCTGCCGAAGTGCGCCAGCGCCTGCAGCGCGGCCCGGGCAGCGTCGAGCGTGTCGAAGCGCTCGAGGAATTTCGATGGCACGTGGTTGACCACCGGCGGCGCATCCGGGCCGCCGGTTTCGTCGATCACGGGCACCTTCACCGCCGCATGCAGCGTGGCGATCACGAAGATCGCCTTCGGGCGGCCATAGAACAGGTACTCGTAGGTTTCCACCGGCTCCACGCCCGGCACGGCCTCCGTGCGGAACTGGCCCGGCTTGCTGGTCAGGATCACGAACATGAGGTCTGGGCCTGGGTGTTGGCCTGAGGTTGTGCCGGGGTCTCAGGCTGCTGATCCTCCTGCTCCAGCTCGATGTCATGCGTCAGCCAGATCTGGCAGGCAAGCCGGAAGCCCTGGTCGATCCGCTCGCCCAGCTGCTTCTTTTCCTTCCAGTTCGGCGGCGGCAGGTGCTCGGCGCCCGCCAGGACCCGGCACGCGCACTTGGAGCACTTGCCCATGCCGCATTCGTAGCGCAGGTTCGGATACGGAAACTGCTTGATGCCGGCGCGGACGACGAGGTTGGTCTCGGGCTTGACCTCGTCCACGAAAACCTGCCCGTGCTTGTGAAAGACGACTTTCGGCATGTTGGTGACTTCGCTGAAATCGAAAAAAAGGAAGCGCCCGGCGTCAGTGCCAGAGCAGCATCGCGCAGATCGTGGAGACGAACAGCCCGGCCAGCACGGGCAGCAGCAACGCCCGCACTGCATCGAGCACCGGCACGCGCGCAAACCCGGCCACGGCGATCAGGGAGGACCAGGCGATCAGCGTGCCGCCGCCGGTCCAGACCGCGCCCATCTGACCCACTGCGGCCAGCGTGGCCGAGTCGAAGCCGACTACCGGACCCAGCGCGCCGGCCAGCGTGCCGGTCAGCGGCAGGCCGGCGAAGCCGGAGCCATCGATGCCGGTGATCATGCCCACCAACAGCACGCCGAAGGCCACGAACACGTGGTTGTCCGGAATCATGTGCTGGTACGCCTGGATCAGCTCGAACAGCAGGCTGGGCGCCTTGCCGGCGTCCACGCCCAGGATCTGCGCGGCGGTCTCGCCGGCGCCCACGAAGAAGAAGCCGGCAATCGGCAGCACCGAGCCCATCGCCTTGAACGCGAACACGAAGCCATCGGTGATGTGCTCCGGGCAGACATCGAGCATCTTGCGCGGCCCTTCGGCGGCCAGCGTGGCCAGCATCATCAACAGCGCGGCCACGCCGCCCACCAGTGCCGCTGCCGCGCCGCCCTTGAGATCCGGCATGCCGGCGGCCAGCTTGGGCGCCACCATCAGCGAGACCACGCAGATAAACGCCACCGGCGTGAGCACCGCGAAGAACTTCGACCACTTGATGCGGCGCTTGGCCACCATCGCCAGGCTCTGTTCGATATTGGCGTCCGTGACGAGCGGCTCCGGGTGCGACGTGCCACGCGCAATCTCCGCCTTGTCGAAGGTGCCGGTGGCTTCCATGGCCGTGTCCACGCCCGTGGCGCGGGCCTGCCAGCGGTCCAGCAGCGCGCCGTTGGCCGGCACGATGTGACGGCGCATCGACAGATAAGCCAGCGTCAGCGCGATGGTGCCGGTGATGATCGACAGGATCAGCGCCCGGTCCGCCACCACGGCCGCGCTGACCGCTGCGCCCGCCGCCTTGGCGCTGATGCCCGGCGCCACACCAATCACGTAGTCCGACGAGAGCGCCATGCCCTGCCCGGCGATGGCGATGGCCATGGCGCCGGCCAGCGGCGGCAGCCCGGCGGCGATGGCCGCGGGCAGCAGGATGGCCGACACCAGCGGCACGGCCGGCGTGGGCCAGAAGAACAGCGAAATCACATAGGTGATGCCCGCCAGGATGAAGTAGGCGCTATGCCCGTTCTTCATGACGAGGCGGAACGGCTCCACCATGCGGATATCGGATCGCAACKATTTCAGCGCATTGAGCAGCGCCGTCATGAAGGCGATCACCAGGAAGATATTGAACAGCTCCTTCGCCGCGACGAGGCTGGCCCCAAAGATGCCCCCCAACGCGCTGACCGGATTGCCCGTGATGGCCAGGATCACGAGGAAGGTGCCGACGATAGACGGCACGACAACGTTGGCCCGCAGGATCATCGTCAAGACGATGACTGCGACACCTAGCAAATACACCCAATGTGCCAGGCCGATTTCTACGGTTTGTTGCATGAGGCTCCCCTGATCCTGATCTTGGGGCCCTTGTGGGGGCGGATGAATAAGACCTGCCGTCGACCTCTTGGCTGCGTGCAGCGCTGGGCGTCGATCTAATTTGTATACTATATCCCGTTGACGCTTCCGAACAAGCGAAACCTGCACGGCTTGGGGTAATCCCCCAATGCGGTGCGGAAAGCCGCATCAGTGCACGGTTTCAGCGCATCAAGCACCACTCTGGAAGGCACGTCCCGGGAAAATATCGATGCATCAACGCTAGCAATTTTTCCGGCCATGTGTAGACTGTATACCGAATCGAGCCACAAACAGCCCTGAGCCCCCATCGACCATGCTCCATATCACCGACGAACTGATCGACCGACACGTGACGGCCCAGGACGCCCAGCAGGCCATGCTGGCGGCCTTCCAGAGTTTTGGACGCGGCGAGGCCGCGATGCAGGAACGGATCCGGACGGAGGCGGGTGGTGTGAAGCTTTCCACGCTTGGCGCGGTGATTCCGGAGCAGGAGGTGGCGGGGGCCAAGGTATATACGACGATCGAAGGACAGTTCTCATTTGTCATCCTGCTGTTTTCAACCGTTGACGGCCGGCCGCTGGCTTCGTTCGACGCCGGCGCGATCACGCGGCTGCGCACGGCGGCCTGCACGGTACTGGCCGCGCAGCGGCTGGCCCGGCCCGAGAGCGCCACGCTTGCGCTGTTCGGCGCCGGCACGCAGGGTGTGCAGCATGCGGCGCAATTGTCCGCCGCGCTGCCGCTGCGCCGCGTGCTGGTGGTCGATCCTTATGCCGACGCGGGCCTGCCCCACCGGCTCGCCGCACAGTGCGGCATTCCCGTGACCTTTGCCGATCCGGCCGTGGCCGCCGCGCAGGCCGACATCATCGTCACTGCCTCGCGCTCGACCACACCGCTGTTCTCCGGCGAACTGATCCAGCCGGGCACCTTCATCGCCGCCATCGGATCGAGCCTGCCGCATACMCGCGAACTCGACGACACCGCGCTGTCCCGCGCCGCCACCGTGGTGGTGGAGTGGCGGCCGCAGTCGCTGCGCGAGGCCGGCGACCTGGTGCTCGCCGACAAGGCGGTGCTGCCCGACAGCAAGATCGTGGAGCTGGCCGATGTTCTGCTGGGCAAGGCGGGGCGCCGCCACGCCGACGACATCGTGATCTACAAGTCGGTCGGCGTCGGTCTAGAGGACATCGCCCTGGCTGGTGTCGCCTATCGACGGATTACCGAAGCGGAGGCTGGAAAAGCCTGACGCGTGCTGCGCCGGTCAGCTCTTTGTCGCCCAAATTTGATTGCAGAAAGTATACAAATTTCATCCTGATTCAAACCCGCCGCAGATAAGACGTCTCTCACGTCGCGGCTCACAACCACCCCTCGTCAAAACAGGAGCCCCCAAATGGCCGAACTGATGAACCGTGAAGATTTCCGCGCCGCCCTCGAGAACGCAATCAAGGGCAAGAGCGCCAACCAGGCACCCTTCAGCAAGGCATGGGCTGGCGGCACGCTGTCGCGCGACCACCTCGCCCGCTGGGCCGAGAACCACTATCACTACGTGGGCCCGTTCGCCGACTACCTCGCCTATATCTATGCCCGCACGCCGGACCACATGACCGAGGCCAAGGACTTCCTGCTGGCCAATATGTACGAGGAAGAGATTGGCGGCGACCGCCACACCGACCTGCTGATCCGCTTTGCCGAAGCCTGCGGCACCACCCGCGAGCGCGTGGTGGATGCGGACAACATGTCGCCGACCACGCGCGGCCTGCAAAGCTGGTGCTACGCGGTGGCCATGCGCGAAGACCCGGTGGTGGCCGTGGCCGGCCTGGTCGTGGGCCTGGAGTCGCAGGTGCCGTCGATCTACCGCAAGCAGACCCCCACGCTGCGCGAGAAGTACGGCTTCACGGACGAGGAAGTCGAATTCTTCGACCTGCACATCGTCTCCGACGAGATCCACGGCGAACGCGGCTATCAGATCGTGCTCGAGCACGCCAATACGCCGGAATTGCAGCAGCGTTGCCTGAAGATCTGCGAGGTTGGCGCCCAGATGCGACTGCTGTACACCACCGCGCTCTATTACGACTACGTGGACGGCACGCGCGAGACCGTGGCCGCCTGAGCGGCCCCGCATCTGCCCGGCCCCCGTGCCGGGCGCCCCGCCCCCGTTCGCAAAGGCCACAGTCATGACCGAGACGTACCGCAACTACATCGACGGCGAATGGTGCGACAGCGCCAGCGGCCGCACCACCGACAACCTCAACCCCGCCGACACGCGCGACATCGTGAGCCGGCACGCCGCCTCGGACGCGCGTGACGCCGCCGCCGCCGTGGCCGCCGCCTCGGCCGCCTTCGACAGCTGGAAAAAGACCCCCATCGGCAAGCGCGCGAAAATTCTCAACGATGCCGCCGCGCATCTGGAAGCCAACGCCGACGCCATCGCCGCCGAGCTGACCCGCGAGGAAGGCAAGGCGCTGTCGCTGGCGCGCGACGAAGTCATGCGCTCCGCCCAGACGCTGCGTTTCTACGCCGTGGAAGGACAGACCTACGGCGGTGAGACGTATCCCAACGATGACCCGGACATGCTGGTCTACAGCCAGCGCGAGCCGCTGGGCGTGGTGACGGTAATCTCGCCGTGGAACTTCCCGGTGTCGATTCCGGCCCGCAAGATCGCGCCGGCGCTGATCACCGGCAACACGGTGGTCTTCAAACCCTCGTCGGACGCGCCGCTCTCCGGCTACCGACTGGCCGAAGCCTTCGTCAAGGCGGGCATTCMGAAGGGCGTGCTTAATTTCGTGACCGGCAGCGCCGCCGAGGTGGGCCCGACCATCGTCGAATCGCGCGCGGTACGGGCCGTGTCCTTCACCGGCTCGACGGCAGCGGGCGAGCAGATCCACAAGTCCGTGCCGATGACCACGCGCACGCAGATGGAGTTGGGCGGTAAGAATCCTCTGATCGTGATGGAGGACGCCGACCTCGACAAGGCCGTGGACCTGGCCATCAAGGGCGGCCTGTCGCTGTCCGGCCAGGCTTGCACGGGCACCAGCCGCATCCTCGTGATGCGCGAGGTGAAGCAGGCATTCACCGACAAGCTCGTGGCCAAGGTCAAGACGCTGAAGATCGGCAGCGGCATGGCCACCGGCATGGATCTTGGCCCGCTCGCCACGCGCAAGCAACTGGAAACCGTGCTMGGCTACATCGCCGCCGGCAAGGCTGAAGCCACGCTGCTGTGCGGTGGCGAAGCGCTGACGGATGGCGATTTCTCGCACGGTTACTACGTCTCGCCGGCCGTGTTCACCGATGTCACGCCGACCATGCGCATCGCCCGCGAGGAAATCTTCGGCCCGGTGCTCGCCATCCTCGAAGTGGGCAGCTACGCCGAGGCCATCGCCGTTGCCAATGACTCCGAGTACGGCCTGTCCGCGGCCATCGCCACGCGCAATCCGCGCTATATGCACGATTTTGCGCATGACATCGAGTCCGGAACGGTGAAGATCAACCGCACCACCACCGGCAACCTCGTCAACGCGCCGTTCGGCGGGCTGAAGCGGTCGAGCACCTCCACGTTCCGGGAATCGGGCCGCGCGGGGCTCGAGTTCTACACCCAGATCAAGACCATCTATCGCGGCTGCTAAGCGGCGACTACCCGGCTATTAAGGATTTCACGATGAAAAAGGCAATCAAGCTCGAACTGCGGGAAGCCCGCCACATGGTGGCGGCGGCGGTGAAGAAGGCCGAGGAAATCGGCGTGCTGGAGTCCATCTGCATCGTCGATGAGGGCGGCTATCCGCTGCTGCTCGAACGCATGGACGGCGCCCGCATCACCGGCCCGCAGATCGCCTGGAACAAGGCATTCACGGCGGCCGGCCACAAGCGTTCCACACACCTGTTCAATACGGCGCCCAACGGCCCCGCGCTGCCCGGCAACGAGGCGTTCGGCATCCAGTGGAGCTTCGAAGGCAAGTTCGCGGTGTTCGTCGGCGGCTACCCGGTGGTGGTCAACGGCGAGGTGGTCGGCGGCGTGGGCCTGTCCGGCGGCAACGGCGAGCAGGACACCGCGTGCGGCGTGGCCGCGCTGGAAGCATTGCGCGACCTGCTGGCCGGCGAGGACCTGACCGTGCTGGCGCAGGCCKACATCAAGAAGTAAGCAGGAGCGGTCATGTCCCACGGTACCCATCCCCTCTATCGCATCGAGATTGCCGAGACGCAGCAGTCGTTCACGGCGCAGCCCGGCGAGTCCGTGCTCGATGCCGCGCTGCGCACGGGCGTCAGCCTGGCCCACGAATGCACGTTCGGCGGATGCGGCACCTGCCGCGTGCGCGTGGTGGAAGGATCGGTCAGTTATGAAGAATTTCCGATGGGACTGACCGAGGACGAGGACGCCGCCGGCTTCGCCCTGGCCTGCCAGGCGCGGCCCACGGCCGACCTCGTCATCAGCACCGCGCGCGGCCTGGAGCCGGCCGTGCCGGCACGCCGCGCGTCAGCCATCGTACAGGCGGTGACGCCGCTCGCCGCCGACGTGCTGCACCTGCGCATGGCCCTGCCCGACGACACGCCGCTGGCCTTCGCGCCGGGCCAGTACATGAAGATTCTGCTAGACGACGGGAGCCACCGCAGCTTCTCGATGGCGTCCGCCCCGCGCGGCAACGAGGTGGACTTCCACGTGCGCCGCATTGCCGGCGGTCGCTTCACGGCGGGGCAACTGCCGCGCCTGCAACCGGGCGACCGGCTCGACGTGGAAGTGCCGCTCGGCAACTTCGCACTGCGCAAGGAGGACTACCGCCCGCTGCTGATGGTAGCCACCGGCACCGGTATCGCGCCCATCAAGAGCATGCTGGAGTCCCTGATGGATGACCCGGATTGCCCGCCGGTGTGGCTCTACTGGGGCATGCGGTCCGCATCGGACCTCTACCTCGACAACGAGATCCGCGCCTGGGGCGATCGGCTTTACGATTTCCAGTACGTGCCGGTGCTGTCCCGCGCGGACGCGGACTGGCAGGGCCGGCGCGGCTATGTGCACGAAGCCGTGGCGGCGGACCTGGGCGACCTGTCCGAGCATGCGATTTATCTCTGCGGCTCGCCGAACATGATCCACGATGCAAAGCAGTTGTTCACCGGACTCGGCGCGCAGGTCCCGTTCCTGTATGCCGACGGGTTCACTTTTCAGCATCCGACGATGTAGTGGAATGTCTGGTCGCAAAGGATGACGGTATACAATAGTGGCATTCACGCCGGGCCCATGCATCCCAATGGGCCGGTGCTTCAACGCTCAAGTTTCTTGCGCGATCCACGATTTCCACGGCCGATCCCGACCATGAACGACGCCACCACCAGTGCCTTCAGCCCGAATCCGGACACCCCGGCTGCCAGCCTGGGCGCCCAGCATTCCCCGCTCTTCGCGCTTGTGACCGATACGTTGCGGCAGCGCATCCTCGACGGCCAGTACGATCCCGGCGAGCGGCTGGTGGAGAACACGCTGTCGCTGGAGCTGGGCGTGTCCCGCATTCCGGTGCGCGAGGCGCTGCGCGCGCTGGCGGCGGAAGGGCTGGTCAAGATCGAGCCGCGCCGTGGGGCATCGGTGGCGCGTCTGTCGCCCAATATCGCCCGCGAAATGGTCGAGGTGCGCGCCACCCTCGAAGGTCTCAACGCCAAGCTCGCGGCACAACGCCGCGACCCCGCGCTGATCCTGGAAATCGAGAAGGTTCTCAAGGAAGGCAACGACGCCGTGAACAGCGGCCAGACCGAGCGCTTCGTCGAACTCAACTCCAAGTTCCACGAACTGCTCGGTAATATCGCCGCCAACAGCGTGCTGCAGGACATGATGCGTTCGCTGCGTGAGCGCACCGGGCTGCTGTTCGCGCCGGCCAACCTGAGCCGCGCGCGCCTGAACTGGGACGAGCATGCCCAGATTCTCCAGGCCGTGATTGCCGGCGATGCCGACCTTGCTGCGCTGCTGGCCACGCGCCATGTGTTCAGCGCGGCGAAAGCTGTCGAAAACATGAACGGCACCCCGGCAAACGCGCCGGTCGATACGCCTGACAAGGGCGCGTAATCTCCGCCGCCTGACCTCGACACCACATTCCGGCCACATTCCGGTGCACCGACGCCCGCCCTCGCGCGGGCGTCTGCGCATGGCATTCCCCGTTCGCACCAGCAAATGGCGCGCCGCACCATCGCGGTGTATACTGTAGGCTGTTGTTAACCACAATAGGGAATGACCATCATGCAATACCCGGATGCTTCGTACCTCAGCCGTCCGGTCGGCGAGCAACTCCGCAAGCACTTTGCCCGCCGCGATGCGGTTCGGCACGCCACCCCGCTGCTGCCCGTCCGTCTGGCCGATCTGTTTGCCCTGTTCCGTTCGGGCACGACTCGCGGCAACGCCGCCTGACGCGCACCACGCGCGCCAATGAAAAAGCCGCCATCAGGCGGCTTTTGTGTTTCTGGGAAGGGACGTCTACAAGGCGGCCGGCGGCAGCTCCACGCTGCCGAACTCGGCGGACCGCGTGCCGGCCAGCGGCCGGTTGCTCGCACCGAAGTAAGCGAACGCTACCGACAGCTTGACCGTCTCGGCGTCATTCCGGCCGGCCGCGTGGAACAGGCGGCTGTCGAACATCAGCACGTCGCCGCGATGCAGCGTCAGGGGCATCGCCCCTTTCAGCAGGCTCTGGCTATTGGGATGCGCCTCGATGAGAAACTCGGCCGGATCGAGCTGCTCCGGCGCCAGCTTGGCCTGATGCGAACCCGGAATCACACGCAAGACGCCGTTTCGCTCGTCTTCATCGCCCAACGCCAGCCAAACCGTGACCAGCTCGGGCTTTACGAACGACCAGTAGCGTGTATCGCGATGCCAGCCAGTCTGGCTGCCGAAATGCGGATGCTTGGTCATCACGCAGTTATGGTGCGCCAGCGTCAGGCGGGCGGGCTCGCCCAGCAGCGCCTCCACCGTGGCCACCACGTGCGGATCGCTGGCCCAGCGGCGGAATACCTCGTCACGGCCATAGGCCTGGCGCAGCCGGCGTACCGTACCGCCCCCTTCGGCCTTGCGCGAGGTGGGCGCGCCGGGATAGCCGAGATCGGCCTCGAACTCCACCGGCGGCACGGCGGCGGCCAGATGCTTGCGGGTCATGTCCTCCAGCGCGGCGCACATGGCCTCGCTGGCAAAGCGGCGCAGCACGATGTAGCCGCCCGTGTGGAATTCACGCGCCAGGCTGGCCAGACCGGCCTGGTCGGCCAGGGGCGCGGAAGAGTCGAAATCGAGGGAAGCCGAGGCGCCTGAGGCGCGGTGTTGCGAGGCAGTCATCGTGGAGGGATGAGACCATTCTGAAAGTGGCAAGGCGCCAACAGATCGATGATGCCAGAAGCGGCGAGATCCGGCGCGGGCTGGCGGGCGATACCGCCCATTTCGCATGAGACAACAGGACATCCGTCGCCCTGAAAGCGTGCGGCAACCCACTGTCCGATGCGACCCCGACGCCGCTACAATGGCCGCACTCTGCACCCGCAGCCACGTCACCGGAGGCAACTCGTGACCGCCCGACCCAGGATCGTTGCCTCGCTCGCCGAGGCGCAAACCCAGCTAGGCCGCATCGTGCTGGGCAAGCCGCGCCAGGTGCGCCTTGCCTTGGCCTGCATGCTGGCCGGCGGCCACCTGCTGCTGGAGGACGTGCCGGGCGTGGGCAAGACCACGCTCGCGCATGCGCTGGCCCAGACGCTGGGCCTGCAATACCAGCGGGTGCAGTTCACGAGCGATCTGCTGCCGGCCGATCTGGTCGGCGTGTCAGTCTTCCTGCGCGAGGCCAGCGAGTTCCGTTTCCATCGCGGCCCGATCTTCGCCCAGCTGGTGCTCGCCGACGAGATCAACCGCGCGCCCCCGAAAACCCAGAGCGCACTGCTGGAAGCCATGGCCGAGCGGCAGGTGACCCACGACGGCACCACGCACGCGCTGCCGGCGCCGTTCTTCGTCATCGCCACGCAAAACCCGCTCGAGCAGATCGGCACGCATGCGCTGCCCGAGTCGCAACTCGACCGCTTCACGATGCGGATTTCGCTCGGCTACCCCGATCCGGCCTTCGAGCGGGTGCTGTACCTCGGCGGTGCCGACGATCAGCGCCCCGTTGCCGTGATGGACGCCGAGCAGGTGATGGCGCTGCAGGCCGCCGCCGCCAAGGTCTACGCGAGCCCCGCGCTGGTGGACTACGTGCTGGCGCTGGTGCAGGCCACCCGCGCGGAACCGGGTTTCGTCGCCGGCCTGTCGCCGCGTGCGGGGCTGGCGCTGCTGGCCTGCGCACGGGCGTGGGCGCTGCTGGAGCAGCGCGAGATGGTGGTTCCCGAGGACGTGCAGGCCGTGTTTGCGGCAGTGGCGGGGCATCGGCTGCTGCCGTCCGGCCATGGCGTGGGCCAGGGCGCCGGGGTGCTCGACCGCCTGCTGTCCAACGTCGCCATTCCCTGATTTCCGTCCCGCCATGCGGCAAGCCTCCGCCACCGCGCATCGTCCGCTGACCGCCTGGCTGCATCGGCAGCATGGGCCGGTCAATGGCGTGGTGACGTTCGATCGGCGCCATCTCTATATCCTGCCCACGCGCAGCGGGGCCGGCTTTGGCGTGCTGCTCGTGGCGATGCTGCTGACCTCGCTGAATTACAACATCAGCCTCGGCTTCGCGCTCACGTTCCTGCTCGCCGGCATCGGCATGGCGTGCATGTGGATGGCCTATCGCAATCTGCTGGAACTGGCGGTGTCCACGGGTGCCGCCTMGCCGGCCTTCGTGGGCGATGTGGCGGTCTTCGCACTGAACGTGGACAACGCCGACCCAGCCGCCCGCATCGGCCTGGAGGCCCGCACGCCGCAATCCGAAACCGCCACGCTGACCATTGATGGCGACAGCCGGGGCACCTTGCCGCTCCGCGTGCCGGCCACCGCGCGCGGGCGCATGAAGCTGCCGCGCGTCACGTTTTCCAGCCGCTTTCCGTTCGGCCTGTTTCGCGTGTGGAGCTATGCGGACCTGTCGCTGGTGGCCTTCGTCTATCCGGCGCCCGAGCCGAACGCCCCGCCGCTGCCGCAGGTGGCCCGCCCGGACGACGCCGAGGACGGCACGCTATCCGTCGCGTCGGACGATGGCATCGACCAGTTGCGCCGCTATCGCACCGGCGACCCGCTGCACCGCATCGCCTGGAAGCACAGCGCCCGCACGGGCCGCATGCTGAGCCGCACCGGCACCACGCCGCGCCAGCCCGGTTGCTGGCTCGACTGGGATGCGCTGCCGCCGGGCATGGACACCGAGGCCCGGCTATCGCGGCTGTGCGCGTGGGTGCTGGCCGCCGGCGACGAGTTCGAGGTCGGCCTGCGCCTGCCCGGCGTGGCGTTGCCGCCCGCCCAGGGTGCCGCCCATCGCCGCGCCTGCCTGGAAGCGCTGGCCGTGTGGCCGGAGCGGCGCGCGTCATGACCCGGCACGAAGTTCGCCCGCTCGGGCATCAGGAACACGGGATGCTGATGGGCCAGCTCGCGTTGGTGCTGGCGCCGCAGGCGCGCTCGCTGCYGGTGTCGGTCAGCCTGCTGCTGCTGGTGCTGCTGGCCTGGCGCTGGCTGCTCTGGCGCCAGCGCGCGCCGCTGCCGTCGAAGCTGATGCTCGGCGTGTCGGCCGTGCTGGTGCTGGTGACCGCCGCCGCGCTCGTATGGCAGTCGGGCGGCAGCCTCGGGCGCGAACTCTGCGTGGCGCTGCTGGGCGCCTTCGTCATCCTCAAGCTGCTGGAAACCAAGGCGCTGTCCGATGCCACGCTGGTCACCCAACTATCCTTCTACCTGCTGCTAACGCTCTACCTCGCCGACCAGCCGTTCTGGCTGGCGATCTACAGCATGGCGATCGGCGCATGGATCCTGCGCAACTGGCTGCTGCTCCACCATCCGGAAGCGCGCGGGCGGCTGGCGATCTGGCCGCTGCTTGGCCGCATGGCGCTGATCGGCCTGCCGTGGGCGCTGTTCCTGTTCGTGCTGTTTCCTCGGCTCGACCATCCGCTGTGGCGGCTGCCGCAGTCGGAGCCGGTGGGCCGCACCGGTATTTCGGACACGATGAAACCCGGCAGCGTCGGCGAGCTGATCCGCTCGCCCGAGGTGGCGTTCCGCGCCGATATCATCGGCGATCCCTTGCCCGCCAGTGCGCTGTACTGGCGCGCGCTGGTGCTCTGGAACTATGACGGACTGGCGTGGCGGCCCGCCGATGGGTCGATGCGGCCCACGCGCCCGGCCACCGGGCTGCGCGACGATGACGGCGACGACGCCACGCCACCGCCCTCGGGCGTGCGCGCGTACAACGTTACGCTGGAGCCAAGCCAGCAGGCCTGGCTGTACCTGCTCGACCGGGGCGTTGCGGTGTCCGGCAGCCTCGACGCCCGCGTTTCCGCCGACGATGAGTTTTTCGCCCGCGCACCGGTGGACCGGCCGCTGCGCTACCGGGGCCACTCGACACTGACGGGAACGCCCCAACCCCTGTCGCGGCGCACACTTGCGCTGTCGCTCGCGCTGCCGGACGGCAATCCGCGCAGCCGCGAACTCGCAGCCAGCTGGATGGCGCAGTATCCGGACCCGTGGCAGCGCGTGCAGGCCGCGTTGCGGCTCTTCGCCGCGGCGCCCTTCGCCTACACGCTCTCCCCGCCGCCGCTCGGCAAGCAGCAGGTGGACAGCTTCCTGTTCGATACCCGCCGTGGCTTCTGCGAGCACTACGCCAGCAGCTTCGTGTTCCTGATGCGCGCCGCCGGCGTGCCCGCGCGCGCCGTGATGGGCTATCAGGGCGGCGAGTACAACCCGATGGGCCGGCACTACATCATCCGGCAATCGGACGCCCACGCCTGGGCCGAGGTGTGGATCGCCGGGCGCGGATGGGTGCGCGTGGACCCGACCAGCGCCGTGGCGCCGAGCCGCGTGGAAGAAGGCGTGGACGCCGCCCTGAGCGGCGACGAGGCTGAGGCGCTACGCGCCTTGCGCGGCCCGGCATGGTTGCGGGACCTGCGCCTGGGCCTCGACGGACTGACTTATACGTGGCAGCGCTGGGTGCTCCAGTACGACCGCGCGCAACAGGGCCGGCTGCTGCAGAAACTTGGCATGGATGGCCAATTGCCAGCGTTGCTGGCGGGCGGACTGGCAACGCTGAGCCTCGTCGCGCTGTTGCCGCTCTGGCTGCGGCAACGGCGGCTCGATCCGCTCCAGTCGCTCTATGCCCGCTTCTGCACCTTGCTGGCGCGTCATGGCTGCGCGCGCGGGGCTTCGGAAGGGCCGGCCGATTTCGCCATGCGCGCCGCCGAGGCGCTGCCGGGCGCCGCCACCGCCTTGCAGGCATTCACGCGCGACTACATCGCGCTGCGCTACGGTACGCCGGACGCCGCAGGCAGGTTGCAAGCGATGGCGCGCATGCGCAGGGCGCTCACGCTCGTGCGGCGGCAGGTGCGCTAGCCGTCCCGCGCACCATCGGCCGGTTGCCATTCCCGCATCTCGCGCATATAGTTACGTTCGTAACTATCTCGGATGTAACAAATGCCGTTCGAACAGCGTATCACCCGGTTTTGCGCGGAATATCCGGAAGCCCCGCGCGATCTCATGCTCGCCTCCCGCCTGCTGCTCCGTTCCGCCAGATTGCTCCGACATCACATCGAGCGAGCACTGGCGCCGCACACGCTCGACATGGGCCAGTACCTGGTCATGAGCCTGCTGGTCGCCGATGGCGGACAGCCGACCATGCCGTCGGAACTTGGCGTCGCCATCGACGCCACGCGCACCCAGATGACGCGCCTGATCGACGGCCTGGAGGCGCGCGGCCTGGTGCAGCGCAAGACCTCGACACAGGATCGGCGCAGCCTGGAACTGACGCTGACGGCGGAAGGCCGGGCGTTGCTGGAGCGCGCCGCGCCCGCCGTGCATGCCGCCTATGGCGAGGCCTGGGCGCCGCTGGGCAAGGACCGGCTGGCCGACGTGACGCGCGACCTTGCGCAGTTGCACCAGAATCTCGCGGCACTCGACGCGCAGCGGTCGTGAACCTGCCCGCCCCCCAGGGCAAGGGCGCCGGCGCCCGCTGGCCCGGCGCGCTGAGTCGCCTGTTGAGCCGACCGCAGCGCCAGACGTTGCTGATGATGTTGCTCGCGCTGGCCACCGGCGTGGAGTTCCTCGAGAACATCATGTTCGTGTTCGCGTCCAGCCATATCGTCGGCGGCATCGATGCGGACCCGCGCAGCTTTGCGCTGGTGCAGGCCGCCTATGCCGTGGGCAGCATGCTGATGATTCTCAAGCAGCAGTGGCTGGCGCAGCGGTTCGGCTATCGCTATTACCTGACAGGGTCGTTGCTGCTGTTCATGGCCGGCACGCTCGGCGCGGCCACCAGCACCGGCCTCGCGCAGATGGTGGCCGCCCGTTTCGTGCAAGGCGTGGGCGGCGGCGCGCTGTTCACCAGCTGCCGGATTCTCGTGAACCTGATGTTCGGCCCGGCTGATCGGCCGCGCGCCACGCGTATCTTCATGCTGGGGATCTTCGGCGCCTCGGCGCTCGGGCCGGCGTTCGCGGCAGAGCTGGTCGAGCGCGGGGTCTGGCAGGATGTGTTCTATGGCGTGCTGCCGTTCGCGGCGCTGGCCACGCTCGGCGCCTGGCTGCTGCTGCCCGACGCCGAACCCCGCGAAGATGTGGGCGGCCCGGCGCTCGGTCCGCTGCTGCTGTTCGGCGTGGCCATCGTGGCGCTCCAGGCGTCCCTGACCGAAGCGCGCTTCGACCTCTTCTCGCATCCCGCCCGCGTAGCCTTGGTCGCCGCGCTTGCCCTGGCGCTGCTCGCCGGCTTCCTGTGGCACCAGTGGCACCACGCCACGCCGGTGCTGCGACTGCGTGCGCTGCGCCATCCCGTCTACCTCACGGGGCTGGCCATGTATTTMGTCTACTACATGATCAGCAACCTGAGCGGCTACGTGTTCCCGATCTACGCCGAACAGGCGCTGCGCTTCCCGCTGGCCACCACAGGCTGGCTCAACACGCTGGCCGCCACCATCAGCCTCGCCGGCATCTGGTGCTATCTGCGCGTGGCGCGGCACCTCACGCACAAGAAGCCGGTCATGGTGGCGGGCCTGTTGCTGATGGCGGGCGCGATGGCGTGGTTTTCGATCATGCCACCCGATGTCGGACCGGTCGCGCTGCTGCCCGGGCTGGTGGGCAAGGGGCTGTTCGGCGTGATGGTCATCATCCCGATTGCTGGACTGACGTTCCGCTCGCTGGCCGACGACGATGACTTTGCCCACGGCTACCGCAGCAAGAACCTGATGCGGCAGATTGCCAGCTCGTTCGCGTCGGCGCTCGGCGCCGTGCTGCTGCAGAACCGGCAGTTCKCGGTCCATACCAGCTTGACCAATGCCATCGGGCAACGTCCCGCTGAGGCGGCGCAGTGGTTGGAGTCGGCACAGAAGGCGCTGATGGCGCGCGGCTTCGATACGGGGCAGGCGCACGTGGGCGCGCTGGCGCAGTTGGCGACAATTGCCGATCAACAGGCGCGGCTAATTGCCTGCGAGGATCTCTATCGATTGATTGCCGTGCTCGCGCTGGTGGCGGCTATCGGCATGTTCGCGCAGCGTCGGCTGGACTAGCGCCCAGACTGGGGACGGCGCGTTGAGGATACGACTAGGGGCGGGAGGCGTGTCCGCCCGTCAGAACAGCGACAGCTGGCGCATGCCGAAGCCGATGGTTTCTTCCACGCGGGCACGCGCATGGGCCAGGGAGCCCTCTGCGCCGGAGTAGTTGCCGGCCGCCCAGCGGTAGACCACGGGGAGTTCGCCGCGATCGGAAAGGTGGACCTCACCGAGCTTGTCGCCGCGTTCGCTACGGTAAAAATGAGAACGGTAGCCGCGCTCCCAGTGTGGAGCGGCTTCCTTCTTGCGGCGACGCGGGGTCGTCGGCTTGGTGGTGGCAGGCGTCAAGCGCCGCGTTCGGTCGGTACCCGGCGAGATGGGGGCGCGGGTGAAATCCAACTGCATAGACTTCCTTGTTCTGTCGATTCAGYAAGAACCAGACGTGGCGGCCATGGCCACCACGCGCTTCATGCATCGCAGTCGAGATCATACCTGCTCAAACGCGTTTTTGGGATGTTTTATCGCCCTGAATGCGGCCTCTGGCAAGGGTTTGCGGGCCGTATACCGGTTTACGGTATACGGCCTGTATACGTAAACCGGGCACCGTAAACCCGGTTTTTCGGACCCGGTTAGCCGAGGTCGAGGGGGATGAAAATCCGGGCGTCGTCGCGTTGCACGAGCAGCGCCACCTGCTTGCCGGACTTCGACACCAGGGCCCGAAGTTGCTCTGCTGAACTGATCGGCGTGCCGTTCAGCGACAGGATGACATCGCCCGGCTGAATGCCCACGCGCGCGGCCGGTCCGGCCACGTTCTCCACGACCAGCCCGCCGTCGATGCCGCTGTCACGCTTCTCGGCCGGCGTAAGCGGGCGCACCGCGAGGCCAAGCTTGCCGCCGGTATCGCCGCCATTCGTCTTCTGCGCCACGGCGCCTTCCTGGGCCGTGCCCACCTTGACGGTCAGCGTCAGCGGCTCGCCCTTGCGGATGACCTTGAGCTGGGTCTGCGTGCCGGGCTTCATGTCCGCGACGTGCTCGGGCAGATCGCCCGAATGGTCGATGACGTCGTCGCCCAGCTGCACGATCACGTCGCCTGCCTTCAGGCCGGAGCGGGCAGCGGGGCTGTCCGGCTCGATCGCATTGACCAGCGCGCCTGCCGGCTTGGGTAGGTTGAAGGACTGGGCCAGCGCCTGGTTGACCTCCTGCACCGAGATGCCGAGACGGCCGCGCGTGACCTTGCCATGCGCCACCAGTTGCTCCTGCACCTTCGTCGCCACGTTGATCGGAATCGCAAACGACAGGCCCTGGTAGCCGCCGGTCTGGCTATAGATCTGCGAGTTGATGCCGATCACTTCGCCCCGCTGGTTGAACAGCGGGCCACCGGAATTGCCGGGGTTCACCGCCACATCGGTCTGGATGAAGGGCACGTAGGTGTCGTCCGGCAGCGAGCGGGACTTGGCGCTGACGATGCCGGCGGTGACCGTGTTCTCGAAACCGTAGGGCGAGCCGATGGCCAGCACGGGCTCGCCGACGCGGATCTTCGACGGATCGCCAAGGCGCACGGTGGGCAAGTCCTTCGCATCGATGCGAATCACGGCGATGTCAGTCTGCGGATCGGCGCCCAGCACCTTGGCCTTGAATTCGCGACGATCGGTCAGCTTGACGGTGACTTCCGTGGCGTTATCGACCACGTGAGCATTGGTGAGAATCAGCCCATCCGAGCTGACGATGAAGCCGGAGCCCAGGCCGCGCACAAGCTGCGGCTGGCTGGTTTGCGGACCCTGGAACTGCGGGCCGAAACGCTTGAAGAACTGGAACAGCGGATCGTCGGGGTCGATGCCCTGCGGCGCCTGCGCGGAGGTGCGCTGGGCGCGCGCGGTCACGCTGATGTTCACCACGGCGGGGCCGTACTGGTCGACGATGCCCGAGAAGTCGGCTGGCGTGGCGACGGCGACGGGCGCGCCGGAGGCAGATGCCGTGACGGGCGTCGGCGCGGCGTAGCCGGGGGTGATGGCGTCCTTCTGGAGATAGGCATAACCGCCGGCCAGCGCAACGAGCGCGGCGACACCGACGGCGGAGCGGGCAAAAGTCTGGCGAATCATGGTCTTTCCTTTCTGGTTGGCTTCTTGCGCGGACGCAGGAGTTGCGGCGCGATGGAAGCATCGTAAGCAGCCATCCTTAAACCAGACTTAAAGTTCCGACCTATCTCGCCCGCGTCACCTATCCTCAATAGTCACGATAGAAAATTTATCTTGCACACAATTTAATTGTGTATAAGATAGAGCCATGGCTGACGCAACGAACTCCTCCACTAACGAAGACTGGCTCCGGCTGGATCAACAGCTCTGCTTCGCGCTGTATTCCACCTCGCTGGCAATGACCAAGATCTACAAGCCGATCCTGGGTGAGCTTGGGCTCACTTATCCGCAGTATCTGGTCATGCTGGTGTTATGGGAGACGGACAAGCTGACGGTGTCGGCGCTCGGAGAACGGTTGACGTTGGACTCCGGAACACTGACTCCGCTGCTCAAGCGGCTCGAGGTGGCGGGGTTCGTAGCACGGGCACGCGATGACGAGGATGAGCGACGCGTGCTGGTCAGCCTGACGGATGCCGGCCGGCGCCTGCGCGCATCGGCGGAAGGCATCCCGGAAAAGATGTTGTGCGCGACGCAGTGCTCGATCGAGGAGATCCAGACATTGACGGCGCGCCTGCATGAGATGCGGACCACGCTGGAGGATGCACGGTCCGACGGTTGATTTGCCGATTTCGGCATGACTTTGAAAACGCCCCCGAGCGGGCATCGCTAGGAGAATGCAAATGAAACTCGAGAAAGTCCTGTACACCGCCCACGCATCCGCAACCGGTGGCCGCGATGGCCGCGCCGTGACGTCCGATAATCAACTGGACGTGAAGCTGGCCGTACCCAAGGAAATGGGCGGCAAGGGCGATGGCCTGAATCCCGAGCAACTGTTCGCAGCCGGCTATTCGGCTTGTTTCCTGGGCGCGATCCGTTTCGTGGCTAGCCAGCAGAAGATCACGGTCTCGCCGGACGCCAAGATCGAAGGCGCCGTCGGCATCGGCCAGATTCCGCAGGGCTTTGGTATCCAGGCCGATCTGAAGATCTCGCTGCCGGGCATGGACAAGGAAGCGGCCCAGAAGCTGGTGGAAGCCGCACACCAKGTCTGCCCGTATTCGAACGCCACCCGCGGCAATATCGAGGTGACGCTGACGGTGGTCTGAGTTTGGCTGTTGCTGCGATCACAAGCAAAAACGCCGGCAAATTTGCCGGCGTTTTTGTTTTTATGCTTGTTTTTATGCGCTGTCTTCCGTTTCGAGCATCGCGCAGAATGCGCGCTTTTGCACGGCCGACATGCGCTTGGTGGCCAACTCGGCTTTCAACGCTTCTGACTTGTTATCGTAGCGAAGCCATCCAAGCAGGCGCGTAGGTTTGCGGGAGCGTGTGTATTTGGCACCAATCCCCGCAAGGTGCTGGGCATAACGGCGCTGGACGTCAGTGGTAATCCCTGTGTAGATCGAATTGCCTTCGCATTCGAGCAGGTAGAGATACCAGGGCGTTGCCTCGGCACAAGCGAGGTCTTCTTCGTCAGAGGGCATGGCACGCAGATCATAAGCGTTTTCGTCACGAAAATGCCAATCGGAGCCCACAAAGCAAAACCCCCAGCCTTTATGGGGCTGGGGGTTCTGGGTATAAGAGCCTGGCGATGACCTACTTTCACACGGGTAGTCCGCACTATCATCGGCGCAAAGTCGTTTCACGGTCCTGTTCGGGATGGGAAGGGGTGGTTCCGACTCGC